>WRLX01000058.1 GCA_009777415.1 Oscillospiraceae bacterium | reverse complement strand
GGTGAGGAGCGAAAAGAGATTGAAATCAATCCCGATTTCAAACCGCGGCGATGGGTTGTCGAGGTTTTGCATTCATGGACTAATCGCTTTCGCAAATTGCTTGTTAGATTTGAAAAGAAAGCCGATAATCATATCGCTTTATTGGCTTTTGCGTTTGCTGTTATTGTTTGGAGAAAACGCTAAAGAATACTATTATAGAAAACAGGCACAATACCGATATTGTTAGAAAAATTACTGATGTATATGAGCTTTTGACTGATAATAGTGTTGATATGGAAAATAAATATCAGACTGCTCATTTGTTAATTGACCATATTGTATATTCGAGGGACGAAAAAATATTGAAATTGATTTATAGGTAAGCAAAACAAGAGCCGTAGGCTTGACGAAAGCTTAGGGGGGAATAATATACCCTTCCGGAGGTGTCCCGCCCGAATACTCATACACGCCCGCTTGCGCAATTTTGATGCCGTCAACCTTTTCCAATAAATCGATAACATCAAGCACATTTTGCTTACAGTCTATTGGCAACTTAATCGCCAACATCTGCCTCCATGTGTCGCTTCTTTGAAAATGTCAATTTATCGTGAAAAAGATGAAAAGCCTCCCTCCGGGCGAGTGTGCAAATGTCTACTATATGTTGTAAAGGCTTTTATCTAACTTCCTAAGCAATGCCGTTAGCGGAATAATCATTATCCCGGCTGCAAAGTTGCCTATTGCATGGATTATATCAAAAGGGATTCCCGCTAATATCCACGCAATCATCCCCTTGAAATTCAATCCCCACATCAACGCTTGAAACGGCACATACAGCACTCCGAAAGACAGCCCGTGCAATGCACACAAAACCATGTACAGCGGAGTTTTCACTTTTGTCGGCAATCGTGAATCAAAAAAGCCCACAACAATAAACGTCCCCCAAAGAGGGAGAAATATATACAAATAGGGAAGCCACCAAATCGAAAAACCATAGAACGCGCCGTATACCATAACATAGACATAAAGCGGTATTAACGCTCGTACCCGGTAAGTCAATGTAAATGCCGCAATAAACAATCCTAACAAATGGACGTTTGGAATCAACATCATTGCAATTTGCGACACGAACATTATACTTCCGAGTACGGCGAATACCGCTAAATCCCTAATTCGGCGTGTAGACGAACGCATAAGTTTCGCCCTCTTTTATTGCGACTGAATCCACACCTACGAGCGACATTTCACCGTCAACAAGGAACGCCCACCATGCGTTGTCTTCTGTGAAGTCGGCGCGAATCCCGTTGACGTGCGTGACCATCAATCCGTAGCTTGATTCCTCACCGTCGATGAGTTCGACTTCGAGCAATGCCGCACCAACCGTTTCTTTGTCAGTGTGTACGTTCCACACCGTGACTTCGCCCTCGTCATCGGTTACTTCAAAACGGAATACTGTTTCGCCCTCACCTATGTTGGTAATGCCCTCACCTATGTTGGTAATGCCCTCACCTATGTTGGTAATGCCCTCTCCTGTGTTGGTTACGTCTTCGCCTGTGTTGGTAATGTCATCGCCCGGAATTTCGGATACAGGGACATTTTTGTCATCACACCCGGCAAATGTGCCTACCGCAATCAGCACGACCAAAAGCAACGACAAAATGAATTTGAAGTTATTCTTCATTTTGGTTTCTCCTCAGTATTAAATTTTATTCATCAATTTGAGCGACAAACAACCGGTTTTCGCGGCTAAGGGCTCTTCACTAAATAAAGTTTACAAGTTTGACACAGAATTTTTGTCGTCAGACAAGGCAAAATTTTGAGTAATGCTTTGTGCCTTGCGAAAAATTTTAACGCAGTATGGCGACAAAAAGACAAGTCAAAATGTAAGGTTTATTTAGTGAAGAGTCCTATCATTTGTCTTATGGGTAAAGTCTTCCGGCTTAATGCTTGGCGTTCCTTCGTCTTCTCGGCTTGCACCAATGACTTTCAAAGTAAGTTGCGGCTTACTCTGCTGAAGAAACAAACGCATTTACGGCGGCGAACCCGCACAGGCTTTTCACCTGTTTCCTTTTCCCCGACTCAATCAACTTGGACATTATAGCACGGACAGAATAATAAGTCAAGCTTTTTTGTAACCTTTTTTGTAAAATTTCAAAAAACCCTTGACAATTCCCCAAAACAATGCTAAAATTAAAAAAATTTACTAAGGAGAAACTTTACAATGAAAAAGTTTAAAACAGCAACCGCAATCATACTGACAATCGCAATCACAATCGGGTTCATCACGATTTCCCCCGTAACGGCGCAGGTATTTACCGGTGACGGGTGGGAGTTTGACTCGGTAACAGGCACACTGACAATCATCACTACTGACGGCGCAACCGCATGGAGAAGCGGTAGACCCACGGGATTTTCAACGGCGGATGTAAAAAAAGCCATAATATTAAAAGATGTTAAAACCGGATTCATCAGCCCGGGCAACATATGGCATAATGCGTTTGCTATGTGTCCAAACTTGAACGAAATTAAAGTGGACTCCGAGAATCCGGAACTTTCCGATGTCGATGGAGTATTGTTTGGAGTGTTAGTCGGTCTCAATGGGCATACTTCCCTCTATCGATACCCGGAGGGCAGAAAGGACACAAGCTACACAGTCCCGGACGGTACCTTACGAATAATGACGGGGGCATTTGCAGGTAACGAAAGCTTGACCGAAGTCACAATCCCCGACAGCCTTGGCGGGATGTATACCCGCGTTTTTCAGTCGTGCATAAACTTAAAATCCATAAACTATCCCGGCTTGGGTTCGATAGGGGATTATGTATTCTCGAATACAGCATTTACCGAGTTCAAAATCCCTGACAGTGCTCGAGCTATAAGTACCGGCGGGTTTGCAGGCTGCAAAGATTTAAAATCTGTAGAAATTTCCGATAACTCCTCTCTCGAAATCATAAGTTACTATGCATTTCAAGGCACGGCATTAACTGAAATCGTCCTCCCGGAAAGTCTTACAGACCTATGGGGTTCGCCGTTCCCTACTACCATAGAATGGGTAAGATTTAGGGGTACGATTCCGCCGCGATTTAATGCCCCCGTCTTCGACAACACAATCAACCTCCGGACCATATATGTCCCGGTCGGGGCAAAAGCGGCGTATATGGCGGCTTTGAAATCAGAAGAGACGTATCTTGAAACGGTTGAGATTGTTGAGCTTGAGACAACGGTCAACTGGTCTTTTGAAAACGGAACGCTTACAGCCCTGAACAACAGTTCCACAGCCACGTGGCGTGTACAGAGCGGAAGTGCGTTCGGCATTGAAGATGTACAATCTGTTGTGCTTGGAAATAATGTTACGGGTGTGAATTGGGCGGCGTTCAGCGGCTGCCAAAATTTGGCCTCGGTGACATTCCCCGACAGCCCCGATTTTGCAACTATAGGAGCTTATGCGTTCCAATCCACAGCCCTGACCCAAGTCACAATCCCCAACAGCGTTACGAATATACTACAAGCGGCGTTTGTTAATATACCAAGTCTTAATTCTGTAAAACTGCCAACTAACCCCGGCTTTACATCAATAGATAATTCGGTTTTCTTAATGTCGGGTTTAACTTCAATCACAATCCCCGACAGCGTTACGACTATAAAGCACTCTGCGTTTTCTCGTTGCGTAAACTTGACTTCCGTGACAATCCAAGGCAACGTTGAGAGCATAGAGGCTTTTGCGTTTGCGGATTGTGAAAATCTTGAAACAATGACTTTCGCGGGGGCAAATCCGCCTACATTTGGCAATGATGCTTTTCGAAGCACAGACAAACTCCACACCATATACGTCCCATTCGGGTCAAAGGCGGAGTATGAGATTGCGTTAGCGTCGGTAATCGATGATTCTGTTAGGATTATTGACGGCAGTTGGAATTTCGCAAACGGCACACTCACAATCTACAGCAACGATGCCACAACGGCTTGGCGAGACGAAATGGGCGATGATTTCGTACTTGCAGATGTAAGAACCGTTATAATTGGAGACAGCGTTACGGAAATAGAGGCGAATGCGTTCAGCGGTTGCGGTAATCTTACCGAAGTCACAATCCCCGACAGCGTTACAAGCATAGTAGGTGCTAATGTGTTTGTGGGTTGCACAAATTTGAGCAAAATTAATGTTCACCCCGATAATACAGCCTTTTCCGATATTGGCGGGGTGCTGTTCGATAAATACCAAACAGTCATCATTCAATATCCCTCCGCCAAAACAGGCACAAGCTACATCATTCCCGATACCGTTACACATATAGGGGAGCTTGCATTTGCGGCTTGCCGATACCTAACCTCAATGACAGTCGGCGAAAATGTTGCAAACATAGGTTCGCTTGCGTTTGCGGCTTGCCTACAGCTCGAAACGATGACGTTTGAGGGGGAAACTCCGCCCGAATTTGGTACAACGGTTTTCTACCTCACAACCAAATTCAATACTATATGTGTCCCGTATGAGGCGATAGAGTTGTATCGGGAGGAGTCGCAACTTGCCGGATTTAACATACACGATTATAACGCGCAGACGAATTGTACGGTTGCGGTCAATTGCAAGCTTTGCAGTGGAATGGCAATTCCGGCAAAAGCACACGTCCATGGCGAGCAAACGAATTGCACGATTAGGGTAGATTGCGATTTTTGTGAGGCGGAAGCGATTCCGGCGAAAGACCACGTTTATGAGCAGCAGACCGATTTGACGAAGGCAGTTTATTGCGATGACTGCGATTTTAAGGTGTTTGAAGCGAAGCGCGCGACTGAGGTTAGCATTGTCGATGGCAAAGTTGAAATCCGCAATAACACCAATGTGTTTTTCTCGACTAAGGGCTTGTACTTGACTGACGGGACGAATGTGTGGGCATTGCCTGTTGTGGTGGTTCGAGCGAGGAGTGCGGTTGTGATTGGCGGCGGGAAGCGCGGTTTTGATTTGTCGGGAGTTGGGGCGGTTTGGTTGGTAAATAAATAATCCCCCAATAACCACACACAAGAATCCCCCCTCCAAGAGGGGGGATTCCGCAGGCAGGGGGGATTCCCACATTCAATTCCCCAGTCGCAACCACAAAGCGGGCCGAACGCCGCCAACCCCATCGCTGCGGTAGTCGACATCGTCGCCGATGACACCGAGGCCGCGGACAAAGACATTGCCGTCGTCGCCGACACAGGCGGCACTGCTACGATTGACGCCGGGCGACCGAAGCCACCACCAAGCTGGATAATTATCCCAGCTGTGTGTTGCTCTGTTGTCGTTGAATTCATCATCAATCCAATAGCTGTTATTGGGATTTCCGTTTGCCAATTGAACCGAATCACCAAAGTGTTTTACCACTTCCTCAAGGCTTAACAAAAAGATTCTGTCCTGCGTATCCACTCCTCCGGGTGTGTAAAACCATTGATTATCATCGTTTTTGTTAATCACTTGTACGATTCTCGCTCTGTCGGCGGAAGAAAAACTGTTGTAGTATTCGCCATTAAGATAGGCGCGTAAACTGCTGTCCGCCCATGTTACGTCTTCCCATGCCTCGTGGTAAGGCCGAGATTCATCCAACAGCTTGTCACTTATTACAAGCACACGGTTGCCGTATATGTCAAGTACTCGCCAGTCGCGACCGCCGAAGCGGACTGTTTCGCCGACAACAACGGGTGGCTCTCCTCCGGGCGGAGTTGTTACGGAAGGCCGCGCGGTTGTCACCGCCGGGTCTTGCCCGGATTTGTTTTGACATTCACCCCTGCCGAACCTGAGGTTGCCGCCGTAAATGCTGTCAGGCGCGTTAATTACCGATACGAAATATTGACCCAAAGTCAAGCGCAACTCCCCGAAAACATGGTCGTACTTCCACCGTAGTTGCCATATGCCCGCGCTGCACTCAAACCCGGCTTTGAGGTACACGCTTGGTGCGATTTTTACGCACAGTGTACACAAATGAGTCCCGTTAGCGGTAGTTGCGGTTGCCTTGATTTCAACTCCGCCCTCTACATAAAGCTCGGCTTTGACAAAGTCCCCGACAACATTTACAGAAAGTGCCAACCTCGGCCCGAACGTGACCGAAATTTCACCCTCGGCGAAAAGAGACGCGGTTACTGTTCTTGAGTTTATGGGCTGATACCCGTTTGTCCCTAACTTAAACCCTACCTCCGATGTAACTTTTTTGTTTACGACAATGCCCGCACTCGCGGTGACTTTTATGGGAATAGTCAACCCCGCTTTCAAGTACACTCCCGGAATAGGTGACGGAAAAGCGATTCCCCCGAGGTCGATTTTCGTAGGTACATCGCTCGTCCTCTCCGCCGTGAACTTAAACTCGAGCTTCGCTTCCAACTCGGCTTTGGCAGTAACCTTTGCCTCAAAAAACAGCCGCCAAATATCATGAGAAATCTTTACAGCGAAAGTAACGCTCCCGGTAACTTTCCCGCCCGCGCTGAACGCGCCTTTCGTGAATTTTACACCAAGGCTGACGCTCGATTTCATAGAGCCGTCAATCCGCTCCGACACGGTGTCGCCGTGTGCTTCACTGTGTTCGCCCGGAACAACAACATCATATTCCGGGTCATCGGGGTCGTTCAGCCAAACTACACCTTCATCTGCGCCGGTGTCATCATAAAATCCGTCTTCAAGCTCAAGCTCAATATCAATTTTGATATAATCGGCAAAATCGCTCAATTGCGGCTCGGGGTTGGAGGTAATCGTGAGCTGCCCGTTGCTGTCGCTAATCGTCAAAACCTCTATTAAATAGAAAGTATTGCCGTCTTCACTAATCACGGCGAACAAATCGCCCGAACCGAGCAACGATATTCCCGCCGCGGCATTCGTGAACACATAGACACCCTCATCCGCCCTCGAATCATCGAGAATGTTATTGCCGTTTTCGCCTGTTACAAACTGCGGAATCTCCTCTTTAAGAACCATAAAATTGTTGTCATCGCTGTCATCTAAGTTAATGACCAAGTCCTCGTCAAAGTCATCAACCGTCAAAGCCAAAAATTCCTCATAAGCTCTTGTGTACTCGACAAAAGTGTATGACGAATAAATTGTGTCGCCGTCCGCGCTTGTAAGCTCCGCAGTAACAACGAAATAATCCGGGAGCAGTTGCGGAATAGTGACACTCACAAATTCCAGTTCAACAGCTTCGTCTATTTCGGTTGTGCCTCCGGTAATCCGGCTTCCGCTCGCCCACTCGGTGTTCGTCCCCGTTACATCATCGAGGATTTCCACGACTAAGTAGCATTCGTCGCTCGCCGTGACTTGAATTGACACCGATGTGCTCGATTCCAACGCAATATCCGTAATTGAGAAAATCGCCTCATCAGGAACATCGCACGGGCAATCACGGTACACCTCACAATCTTTGCAGAACACCGCACTATCCATCCCCACTATGTATTTGAGGATTTCCAGCACGTCAAAGATTGTGGGTACACCCGACTCTTTGGATGCATCGGTAATCAAGGCGGCATACAGTGCCTCCTGACTGTCACGTATCGCGCTGTTCATTCCGACTAAATGCTTGAGTACTTCAAGCGCGTCAAAAATGTCAACGCCCCCCTGCCCGTTTACATTGCCTTTGTGATACTCGGCTGTTTCCGCAGATACCATTGCGGGGATTGCGGGAATGTCCCTCTGCGGCGGCATTGCCGATATTGCCGTAAGTAGTGTTGCAACCGTGAGCAACATGGATAGAATGCGCTTTTTCATTGTTTTACCCTTTTCCTTTCTTACTTAGAAGCCGTCCTAATAGGAAACGTGCCGAAGAAACGAGCGGATTTCTATTAGGACGGCTTCTTCTTTTTAACAAAAATATCGCAAATCCCTGATTTGCGACACATTTGGTATGCGGGCATTAGCACCGGACTTAAACAATTATATCAAGAAAGCCTTGCTACACCGCAACAAAATCCTTGATGACAGTATATCATAAAAAAATAATATTGTCAATGCTTTTAAAGAAAATATTTTCATTGTACAAACAACTCGCCATACCCGCATACTTGCGGTGGCGAGTTGTTTTGTCTATTGCGGTTATATCGGTTTCGCCCTCTCTTTGCCGCTCTTAGCTTTGCCTTGAATTTCAGGCACAGGCGGCATTTCGTTCTTAGGAATCTTAGTTTTATGGGCTCTTCGCTATTTTACCGTGGTAAGCTGAAATCGGCTTAACTAAAGCCCTGCTTAATCCGATGACGATTCGGATAAACCGTGTGGTGATTTTCGACCTCCCGACTTTTGACAAAATACTCAATATGATTTACTATTTACTCATTATACATGATTTTTTAGTAATTGTCAAGAGGTGATTTTTGTTGGGTTATTTTTTGAATTTCAAAAAGCTCTTGACAAATATAATAATATGTGTTATAATGTGTTTATTAGGAGGTCGGAATCGTTGAAAAGTTATTCATCGAGAGAAATTGTGTCACTGCAAGCGGACGGGTGGACACTTGTTGCGGTGGTGGGAAGTCACCATCATTTCAAGCATCCCAGGACGATTGTTTCAAGCGAACATAAATGTCAATGACGTTTGTCATCTAAAAGCCCGATAAACTTCCAGTAAATGTCCACCCTCTGCTTTCTGCCATACCCCGCTCCCGTTGCATGGTGAACGCAGATTTTCTCGATTAGCTCGTGGAGCAGAACAGGATTTAACTCGGTGATGTCCTTGTACTTGGAAATGGCTTTGAAAAAGTACCCTGCATCCAACAAGGCGTTTCTTTCGCCGCTTAGAGATTTTTCAATTTCCTCAATCCTTTCCTGCAGTTTGGCTTGCTCAGTTTCGTAGTCTGCTACCAACACCGCAAGCCGCTTTGAAGTCAGAGTACCGAGAAAATTCTGCTCGAACAGACCCTTGATAATTGTGTCTACCTCTACATTACGCTTTTGCAGTTTTGCCAACTCCCGTTGCTTGGTGGTTTCGTTATTGTTGGCATTATCGTGCAGATATTGATTGTAGAATGCCTCGAATTCACCCTCGTGTTCCTCAACAAAAGCAGTCAGTTTTTGAACCTGCGAAAGCACCGCTTTGTACAAGTCGTTGTAAGAAATGTAGTGGCTTGTACACAGATTCTTACGGCTTTTGCTTCTGTAGAGATTGCAGATAAAAATCGCTATACTGCGATTTCGGCAAGCTCCGCTGTAGGAAAGTCCGCTCCCGCAGGAAGAGCATTTGACAAGCCCCGAAAATATGTTGGGGTTGACTTCGGCGGGAGTGCGTTTTCGTCTGCGGATAAGGCTTTGTGCTAAATCGAACGTTTCCTTGTCAACAATCGGTTCGTGGCAATTTGGGACAACCACCCATTCGGATTTAGGCTTGTAGACTTTTTGCACGTTCTTGAAAGATTTAGTCGTTGTTTTTTGCGATGTAATGCTCCCGATATACACCTCGCTTTTCAGCATATTCGCCACACTGTTTGTAGCCCATTCTTGCAGCGTTTCAAGGTACTTTTTGAACAAGCCAGTTGTCCTCGCCAAATACTCTCTCGGAGTTTGGATTCCTCTTTCAGTGAATTGTATGGCGATTTGCCGACAGCTAACTCCCTCTGCCGCCAACGTAAACATTTCTTTTACAATCGGCATGGTAGCTTCATCGGGAATTAAATGGTGTTTGTTGTCGGGGTCGATGAGGTATCCGTAAGGTGCATGGGCTCCTGTGAAGAACCCCTTCTCTGCGATTGTCCGTAAACTGGAGCGGACTTTTTTGCTGATGTCTTTTGCGTAGTATTCGTTGATTATGGATTTAAACCCCATAATCTCGTTTTCACCAGACGTTGCAATATAGGGAGACCGCAGAAAGCCCGATGAATCGGCAATAAGCGACCTTATATTGCAAAAAAGAAGCCCTTAAAAGGCTTCTTTTTATTCTGCTTATCCGCAATAGTACGAACGGACTCAAGTCAAACTCCAGTTTGTTTGTGCCTCTTCATCTTCCATGTGAACTTCGCTTTGTATAACTTCAAAATTTTTAGATGCTGGTTCGTTTAACAAATCAAGTGCAATCACAGCATTTATATGTTGCTGAGAATGGAAGGCATATTTTCGAGAATCGGAACTTTTCTTGGATTTCATAATTTTCTTAGCGGCTTCTAACGAGTCGTCACGAAGTGATTCTATTGTAGCCTTTATAGTTTCGGGGGTTACACGATTGATTAAATCTCGTGGAATTGCAATGGCATAAGTGTTTTCACGAATAGTTTGAGTGTTTTCTGCTTGTTTGAAGTGTAATGTTTTTAAATTTGTTTCGTTAAACAATAAATTTATTTGCTTTTCTCCTAAAACCAAGTATCCACTTTCGCCATAAGGCATTTCGCCACTTGTTAAAGTTATGACTTCACAAATAAAAATACAACCATCGTCTTTAAGAATATTCAGAATAAAATCAAACATAGATTTCCACGTTTTAATATCGACCTCGTGTAATGTATTTGGCTCTTCGTCAAATCGAGTGGGTAAATGGTGATTCAGGCAACTTGATTCCCGATGTGCGAA
>WRLX01000057.1 GCA_009777415.1 Oscillospiraceae bacterium | reverse complement strand
TCTAATATTTCCTGAAGCCGCTTCTTATTCATTTTTATGACCATGCCTTTCTGAGACACAAAGCCCCCATGAATGTAAGGTAACACCGCAGGGCAAGCCCTGCACCCCTCGCCTACGGCGAGAGAGCCGCCCCAAGGGGCGGGGTATTACACCCTTACTTTCAATAAGCCTGTCAAGCGGACTGCTCACCGGCGAAGCCGGTGACACCTCCGCTATTATTTTACCCTTTTAACCCTTACTTTAACGGCTTCATCAGCTTATTGTGGACGGAATCGTAAAAACTGTTGCCGTCTATATCAATTAATTCAAGGTATTCTTTTGATTTTGTTATGGTAATCACGCCGCATTCTTTATTAAGCAGAGCCGATTCCTCGCCGTCAATGCTGACAGAGACATTGCTTGTACAGATTTGCAGTTGACCTTCGGGCGAAAAAATCATCGGGCGATTAAAAAGAGTATGCGGACAAAGTGCGGTCACTAAAAAGCATTCTAAGCGGGGTTCGATAATCGGCCCGCCCGCAGACAGCGAATAAGCGGTTGAGCCTGTAGGAGTACTAACGATAATCCCGTCCGCCCGTATACGAATAACTTCTGTTTCTTCGCAAATAACCGTAAAATCGGGCAGTCTTGATGCCGCGCCTCTATGCAAAACTACATCGTTTAACGCTCTGTAAGCAATATCGCCGATTTGCACATCAAGCAACATTCGCCGACTTGTAGTGTATTCCCCGCGAACCAATCGCGCCAACTTGTCAAGCCCGTCCCTCTCAAGCGTTGCCATAAAACCCAAATGCCCTGTATTAATCCCCAATAACGGTTTATTTACTTTGGCGGATTCTTTTCCCGCGCGGAGAATCGTCCCATCGCCGCCAATCGTAATCACAATGTCACAATCGCCAAGACAGTCTGCGCGTTCAATCCCCAATGCCGACAGTTTGTCAAGAACAGCCTTATCAACCTTTTCCGTTTTGGAAACAATAAATACCTTTAAATTTTTACTCATGGCTACCTGCCTCCGCATACATTAAAAACTCTCGATTGCCGGACTTGCCCGTAACAGGAGATTCAATCAGCCCTTTTACATTAAAACCACATTTTTCGGCAAACAGCGAAATATCGTCCGCAATTTTGTCACGCACTTTTTTGTCGGAAATGAGCCCTTTATGCCGTTTGCCCGATTCAAACTGCGGCTTAATGAGCATAACCGATTTTCCGCCGTTTTTCAAGAACCGCCCTAAATGGGGAATGATATGTTTGAGCGAAATAAACGACACGTCAACTCCGATAAAATCCGCTTTTTCGGGTAGCACCGCATTCCTTATGTCACACTGTTCCATTGAAACAACCCGCTCATTTTCCCGCAAAGACACATCAAGCTGACTTGTTCCGACATCGACCGCGTAGACTCTCTTTGCATTATTTTGAAGCATACAATCGGTGAATCCTCCGGTACTCGCCCCGACATCCAAACAAACAAGCTCGTCAAGCTCAATGTCAAAAACTTTAAGCGAATGTTCTAACTTTAACCCGCCCCGCGAAACATATTTAAGCACCGCCGCGCCGCCGCTCACCTCAATCAAGTCATTCGCCTCAACCGGGTAGGAGGGTTTACTGCAAACCCTGCCGTTTACGGTGACCTTCCCCTCTGCAATTAATTCTGCGGCAACAGTCCTGCTTTTCGCAAATCCTTTGGAATGTAATTCTTTATCTAATCTACACATAATATTTAATAGCAGTATGGCGGAAAATTTGCCGCAAGACCGCCGCGCGTTAATTTCTTAGGAGGTCTAATGAAATATTGTAACTCCGATTCCGCCGAATTGGCGGCGGCAATTAATGCCATGGCATCAATGATGGCAAAAGGGAAAAGCGTTGAAGAAATCGAAATGGCGGCTATTCTTTTCGATATGCTTTCCGATACATTGTTCGCGATTGCCCTTCTTGAAAAAAAGCAACATAAACTCAGGGAGTTACGAAAAAACCAACGAGAGCATTTAGGAACTGCGCAAGAATAAGTTGGACTTCTTGCCGCAGAATTTTTGTCGTCAGACAAGGCAAAATTTTGAGTAATACTTGGTGTATTGCGAAAAATTTTAACACAGTATGGCGCAAAAATACAAGAGCAAAAGTTCAATTTATTTTTGCACAGTTCCTTAGGCATCGACAATATTCCGTAGTTGTGTGTCCGCGTCTGCCGCCGGGATAAACCCTGTTACCGCTTTTATGTCGTATTCCCCTTTCCAGCCCATTCGGATTAACCGCAGCAACAGTGCTTCACCGATTCCGCCACGTTCAACTCCCTCCTCATAAAATACTATCTTGCTGTAAAACATTGCCGTTTTAATCGCTCCGTCGGGGAGAGGTTTTATTTTTAAAAGCGTAATCAAGTCGCCGCTTTTTGACAATTTGCAGGCTAACCTCCCGTATGTAATGTTCAGCCTGTGGGATTCCGCCGGATTTTCTTTGAACAAGCAATAGTCCTCATTCGCCTCGGCTTTGATGAGCGAATCCCGCCCCCCGACGACACCATTATGTCCGCCGCGGGGATACCGCACTGCAACAGGGCCTTCACACTCATATAATGCGCGTTTCAAACACACTCTCAGTTCATCAGCAGTTGAGGGCGAAAACACGGTAAATCCCGGAATCATCGACAGCATTGCGACATCGAACACACCTTGGTGAGTTTCACCGTCCTCGCCGACTACTCCTGCGCGGTCGATTGCCAAAACAATATGCAATCCTTCAATGGCACAGTCGTGCAAAAGTCGGTCAAATCCTCTTTGAGAAAAGGTGGAATACACAGCGAATACAGGCAACGCCCCCCCGCTCGCAAGCCCCGCCGCAAATGTAACGGCGTGCGCTTCGGCAATTCCGCAGTCGTAAAACCTTTCGGGGAATTTATCATTAAAGTAATTGCAACCCGTTGCATATTTCATCGCCGCGCTTATCAGCACTATTCGCTCGTCTTTCTCACCCAACTCCGCTATCTCTTTGCCGAATACCGTTGAAAACGATTCAGTGCCGCTGATTACCGAGTTTGAATCAGCACTGACACCGTGATACTCACCGGAGTTTATTTCGGCAGGTTTTACCCCTTGCTCATTCAGTCTGCTCTTTTCTTTATCAATACCGTGATACTCACCGGAGTTTATTTCAGCAGGTTTTACCCCTTGCTCATTCAGTCTGCTCTTTTCTTTATCAATACCGTGATACTCACCGGAGTTTATTTCAGCAGGTTTAAAACCTTTACCTTTTTTTGTTTTAATGTGAATCAAGCATGGTGCGTTAATCAGCTTAGTAAGCTCTAATACTTCTATTAAATCGCGCAGATTATGCCCATCGACAATCCCGTAATATTTAAACCCGAGATTTTCAAAAAAGTTGCTTTGATAAATGGCATTTTTTACAAATTTTTTAGTAACACTGACCGCGCCGCTCAACGCCTCGCCCATTCGGTTTTTTTCGAGGAAACTCTTGACCTCGGTCTTTGCCTTGTGATACTTTCTTGTTGAACGCAAACTCGACAAATAAGCGGCAATTGCCCCGGTATTTTTAGAAATGCTCATTCCGTTATCGTTGAGGATTACAAGCAAGTTGGCATTGCTTTTACCTGCATTGTTCAGCCCCTCATAAATCCCGCCGTCGGTAAATGCCCCGTCCCCTGCGACTGCGATTGTTTTGGGAGTTTTTACATTTTTACCGTCTTTTAATGTTTCCGCCAAACGCATTGCTTCGGCAATTCCCAAAGCGGCGGAAACGGAAATCCCGCTGTGTCCGCCGATAAAAGCATCATAAGGTGACTCGGCGGGACGCGGAAATCCACCGACACCGCCTTCGCTTCTCAGAGTAGAAAACCGCTCAAACCGCCCCGTCAACAGTTTATGGGCATAACATTGATGACCCACATCGAATATAATTTTATCGTGCGGGACTGAAAAAACCTTATGGAGAGCTACAGTAAGCTCAACAGTTCCCAAGTTGGAGGCTAAATGCCCGCCCGTCTTTGAGACAGTTTTGATTAAAAACCGCCGTATTTCGGAACATAATTGCCTGAGCTCTTTTTCATCAAGGCTTTTAAGACACTCAGGTGAAATTTCTTTGTTTAGTATCATACCGCAAACATAAATCCTATAAATATTCCGAGCATTGCCCCGCAAAGAACTTCGAGCGGAGTATGCCCCACAAATTCTTTCAGCGGTTTTTCCGCGGGCTTTTCGTCCGACTTTTCCGCAATTGCTTTATCGCCGACTTTTTCGGAAGTGTTTCCGTCTAACTCATCAATGCTGATTCTCAGCATATTAATTACCTTCGCGTGTAATCCCGCCGCCCGGCGAACTCCCGCGGCATCGTACATTACTATCAACCCGAGTATAAGCGCGATTGCGAACATCGGCGACTGAACCCCCGCCTCCTGGTGACGTGCCATAATGACTATCAGCGTACATACTCCCGATGAATGCGAAGAGGGCATCCCCCCCGCTCCGGTAAGCCGTTCCTTGCGCAACACTTTATATTGAACAGCGTAAACAACATATTTCATAAGTTGTGCAACTACAAAGCTGAAAATAGGCGCGAACCAAAGCGCGTTATTGCTGATAAAACTCCTCAAACTCTTTTACACCATCCCTTTCCGGCATTAACAAGCCTTGTAAAGTGCGTTTTCCGCACCACTTCAAATTTATTTCCAAACTTTTACACCATCCCTTTCTGTTTTATACTCTGCTATCTATATCTGTCTCGAAATCAAAGAGAGAGCCAATTCCTTTAAAAAATCCCCGTGTGGGAGGTTTTCGGCAATCTTAACCGCTGCATCGGTATAAGATTGCGCCATTTCGCGTGCTTTTTTTTCGCCGATTAACAAAGGCAGTGTCTTCTTCCCTGTCTTTTCGGTTTTAAGGTCGAGCAAATCATCGGTAATTTGAAACGCCAATCCTAATGAAAATCCGTAACTGCGTGCATTGTGCAGATTCCTTTCGGAAGCGTTTGCACACATTGCACCGCAAACACACGCCGCACTGATTAAAGCGCAGGTCTTGCGGTTGTACATGGCGAGCAGTTCCTCTTCGGTAACCCGGTCTTTGTCGCTCTGTTCAAAATCCATGTCATACTGTTGCCCCTTAATCATCTCCATTGTCGCATTTGACAACGACGAGATAACGGAAACAACATTCTGCGGTTTAATCGGTTTTGGCAAAAATGCCGCCGAAGCCACCGTATTAAACGCCGCCGCCAACAGCCCGTCCCCCGCAAGCAATGCCGAGGCTTCACCAAACTGTTTATGGCACGAAGGCTTACCCCGCCTGTAGTCATCATCGTCCATACAGGGCAGGTCGTCATGAATAAGCGAAAAAGCGTGAATCATCTCAACTGCCGCCGCCGCAGGGAGAGCTTTTTCGGCAGTGTCCATATTTCCTCCGCCGGACAGTATGCGACAAAACTCCAATGTAAGCACTCCGCGGATTCGTTTCCCCCCGCCTAACGCGCTGTATCTCATTGCTTCCCCTGCTTTGCAGTCGGTTTCGGGAAAGTGCAACGATTGTTCAAGCTCTTTTTCAATTAGCTCGCGATACTCGTTCAATCGATTATTTTCAAACTTTTTTTTCATTTTCAATTCTTTCAATAGTTAGTTTCGCCGTTTCAATCCGCCGTTTGCATACGTCAATCAGCCCGACTGCCTCACCGTACAACTTGAGCGATTCCTCCAACGGCAACTCGGAATCGTTCATCGCCGCCGATATTTCCGAAAGCCGCGCCAACGATTGCTCAAATGTCAACCCCGGGCGACTGTTGACTCCCTCTATGTTTTTACTCATTTACACCATGCCTTTCATGCCTTTCTGCAATTACTTTTCAATCTTATGACCATACTTTTCTGAGGCACAAAGCCTCCATGAATAAGCCTGTCAAGCGGACTGCTCACCGGCGAAGCCGATGACACCTCCGCTATTATTCAAACTTTTCTCTTACTTGAGCGGTAATTTTCCCTTTATGCAGTTTTATTCCGACAATATCTCCAATGCTTATATCGGCGGTCACAGTAACTGCTTTATTGTTTGAATCGGTCACAATTGAATACCCGCGCATAAGCACATTAAGCGGGCTTAAAGCGTCAATCCGCTTCATTTCGGCAATCAATTGCTGCCTTTTCCGCGCCAATGCGGCATTGACTGAATCTCCCAAATGCTTGTCCATTACAGCAAGTTGGTTTTGATACATTGCCAACCGCGCGGACGGCGATTTTGCATTAATCTCACGCCCTATTGCATCGGTTCGCTCGGCGTTCAGCGAAATCAACCGTTTAATCCGAAACAGCATATCCCGGCTTAGTGTACCCAAGTAGTCATAAACCTCGCCTATATCGGCAACACTCAGTTCTGCCGCTGCCGAAGGAGTCGGTGCGCGTAAGTCGGCGACAAAATCGGCAATTGTGAAATCCACCTCATGGCCGACCGCGCTTATTGTGGGAATTTTGCTTTTGAACACTGTCCGCGCCAAATCCTCGTTATTAAACGCCTGCAAGTCTTCAACAGAGCCGCCGCCCCGCCCGAATATAATTACATCGGCATCGGTTTCTCCTGCTTTCGAAAACGCGCTTATTAAGGAATCCGGCGCGTTTACACCTTGCACCAAAGCGGGAATTAACACGATTTTAACAAGCGGATTGCGTCTTTTTATAATGTTCAAAATGTCCTGCAATGCCGCCCCCGTTTCGGCAGTTATTACGGCAATCTTGCGCGGCGTTCGCGGAATTGCGCGTTTTTGCGAAAACAATCCCTCTTTTTCGAGCCGTTCCCTCAACTCAAGGAATGCAATGTAAAATGCACCCTGTCCCTCAGGTTGCATATCAAAAGCGTAAAACTGATACTGCCCGTCCCGCTCGAACACTCGGACATCGCCTTTAACAGTCACTTTCATTCCGTTATACTCGCCGTTTTCAGGCGACCACTTTAACGAATCGGCGCAGTTTTTGAACATTATCGCTTTGATTGACGATGTTTCGTCCTTTAAAGTAAAGTAAAAATGCCCTGTCTTATAATGGTTGGTAAAATTGGAAATTTCGCCCTTAACGCTTATTCCCGACAAGGATTTATCGTTTTTTAAAAGGTTCGCTATTTTTTTGTTTACCTGCGATACGGTAACTGTAAAATCAACTCCATTATCCATTTACACTTTCAATCCCGTTCTTCTCCCTGTAATAACTCCCCAAAACGCCGCTCACAAAGTTACAATCAGGTTTCTCCGCATATTTTTTGCAAAGCTCAATCGCCTCATTAATCGCAACTTTATCGGGGACATCTTCGTCACAGTCCATTTCATATAATGCCGCCCGCATAATCGCCGCGCTTACCTTTGCTATGCGTTCAACCTTGCGAGTCTTACTGTATCTTGCGATAATCTCATCGGCATTGCCCGCATTGTCCAAAATCGCTTTTGCCTTTTCAACAATTCCGCCCGCTTCTTCATCGGAGTTTACCGTCATATCAAACTCGGAAATTGTCGACTCAGCAATCTCCTCAATAGGCTCATCATTAAAATCGGATTGGTATACCAATAAAAATGCCGCCTCCCTTTTCTCACTCCTGCTCATATTTTTACCCTTACCCTTTCAGCGAATCATCATCGGAAATTAACCCCGTGCCGCCCGAAAAGAATTCAGACCTGTCGTCCCTGCTGTAGTCGGCGGGCAGGCGTACTCCCGCAATCCGCACGTTTACTTTTGAAACGGCGATTCCCGTCATGTTTTGGACAGCGGTTTTTACGCTTTGCTGAACCGATTCGGCAACTTTTACGGCTTTGTGTCCCGCAATTACTATTATGCTGATGTCTATTTCGGCTGCTTCGCCTTTAAGAGCAGCTTTTATAGGATTAATAAACCGATTTGCCACAAGCAAGGTGTTTTCACCCGTGTCAAGCCGCCCGCCCTTGACCGAAATTCCGGGTACCTCTAACGCCGCCAACTCCGCAATTTTGACCACTACCTCGTTTGATATTTTTAAGCTCCCCGCCACAGTATCGCTTCTCGTTTTCAAAGTTTAACCCCTTTCCTTTCCACCCAAGGATGCCACCCAAAGTTCCGTTTTCCGAATTTACGTAGATTTAATTTCAAGCTTTAACCCCTTTCCTTTCCACCCAAGGATGCCACCCAAAGTTCCGTTTTCCGCATTTACGTAGATTTAATTTCAAGCTTTAACCCCTTTCATTTCGTATATAAAAAACTTTTGTGGTATACTATTTCTTAATTTCTTAGAATAGTATACCACAAATTTTTAAAAGGTGCAAGGTGTTTTTTTATTTAATCTCAACGATTGTAATATTTTCGGCGGCAACGCTCACCTCGGAGAGCAATGCATCCTTGATTTTCGCGGCGCATTGTGCGGTTAAGCCATCGGTGCGGACTATAATATTAGTCCCCCTGTCCGATATGTAGCACAACACATCGGAAAAACCCTGCGCCCTGAGGACTGCTTCAACACGCGCCTCACTTTCAATAAAACTGCCCAATGTTGCCGCTTCATATGCAATCGCCTGAATTTCTTCCCCTCTGACATCGCCGCCCGTGATTATAGTCTGGAGGAATTCCTTGGCTTCGTCGCGACTTTCCCGCTTAGAGAGCCTTGCCTGCGCGAAAAATGCCGATACATCATCATCGACTATTTCCCCGCCTGAAACAAATTGCGCGTCCCCGTAATTGACTCCTCTGTCCGCCTCTGTTCCCGCATCTGTTTCAGTTTCGGCGGGCTGAACACTTCTGTTAGTGGTGACGGCGTAATTCGCAAACACCGCCAATCCTAACAACATGGTCAGCCCCGCAATAATAATCTGCTTTTTGCCAATTATCATGTTGATTTTAAGTCTTTTTAATTTACCCATTGTACACACCGTGTGTGATTTGCCGCACAGTGTAATTTACGGCTTTCACACGTTCCTTTCTTGAATTTTTTAAATTAATTTAATCGGTAACGCTGATTCTCATTGTGCTGATTCCCAAAACTCGTGAAACAAGCTCAACAATCTTCTGTTTTACAACAATATCGCCGCCCCCGTCACAGATAATCGCAACTCCCCGCACCCGCGGAGTTATTACTGTTCTGACACCTGTCCCCCTCTCGGAGTAAACGGTTTCGGAAATGCTGTCAAGGGTGACCATTATAGTAAGCTCACCCACTCCGTCAATGGCGGAAATGGCTCTTTCCAGTTCCTTTTCCAACTGCTTTTCATAATCCGTGACACTGTTGCCCTCACTGAACCCTTCGCCCAAGCCGCCCGCGGAATTGCCCGGGCTTCTGCCGCCGCTTATTCCCGAAAACATTTCCGATATGAATATCAGCAAAATAAGCGCGAACCCGCCGTAGATTATTATTTTTACCGCCTTTGGATTCGTTTTCATAAACGACCTTAAATCAAAGATTGCGGCTTTCTTTTGATTTGTATTTTCATTCATTTTTTTACCCATGCCCTTTCTGCACAAATGTTCTGTTGACAGTTTCGTTTTCCACACCTACGCAGATTTACTTTCAAACTTGAATTATTCCTTTATTATTGTTCTCTTAGACACTATCCGATTTAAACTCCCCTGTTATAAGTATTTTATCACCGACCTCCTTTTGAATAATTTGCATTGCTTTTTTAAGGATTTCGAGTGATTCGTCATTTGGTTCATTCTCAACAAACTCATTTTCCTCCGCATCCTCCTCTTGATTAATTGCCCGGCTGTTTTCATGCTCAAGGTCAAGCACAAGCCTAATTTCATTAATAGATATGCTGTACTTGTCTGAAATATTAATACTTGTATAAATTTCTTCGAAAAAAAGTTTTTCTTTGGCTAAAATTTCGGTGAGTTTTGAGCGTGTTTCACGTTCGATTGCACGGGTCTGTGCGTGTGCGTATGCTTGCTCAAAGTCGATGAAAGCATTATCGTTATCGTCACTATCGGAGAAAACAGCCGTGAAATCGTCCCCTCCTGCAAATTCAAGTTTCCCTGTCGTGAAGAAGAACACCATGCTCGCTAAAAAGAAACACGCAATCAGGAAATTCGCTTGCTTTTTCATGGCATTTTCGGGTAACAACATCTTGAACAAGCACAACGCAATCGCAGTTATACATATGTTGAGTAATATTTCACGCATGATTTTAACCTCCCGTTCCGATTCTAATCATCAGTGCAATCGAAACTAACATAATTACGGCAAAGCACACCAGCATCGCAAGGATTATTGTCAGGACGTTTTCGCCGCTCTTCAAAAGCACACTCAAGCGAGATGCACCGAACATATCGCTTACTGTTGCCGCTAAAGTCAAGGCGATTCGATACCCTGCGATTGACAGTAATACAGGGAGGCAGACCGCGGCAATCGCGACAATGCCGAATGCACCTGTCGTGCTTTTAAGAATCGCGGCACTGCCGTTGACCACCCCCAACGCATCCGAGATTGCACCTCCTATTATAGGAACGCCTCCAGACACGGTAAACTTCACGGCTTTCATGGCGACCGAATCGGTATTACCAGACACAAGGCTCTGGACTGTCAATAACCCCGTGAATATTGTCGCAAGGAATCCTAAAATCCATATAACTACGGTTTTTACCGTATCGGCGAGTTTTTCGGTCTTCAAATCGGGGCTGACCGCTCCTGCAATCGACACGCCGAGAATCGACGCCGACAATG
>WRLX01000056.1 GCA_009777415.1 Oscillospiraceae bacterium | reverse complement strand
TGCGGGGTACGCACCGAAAATCCCGCCTAAGCAGACTGCGAACCCGATTGCCAGCAATATCGGCGTTATATCAAGTGTAAAGTCAATCCCCAGTATAATACAGCCTACAGCGGTTACTCCCAGACCGAGAACCGCGCCTATCGCACTCCCCATGCCTGAAATTGCAACACTTTCGAGCAAAAACTCTCGAGCTATATCAATGTCTTTCGCGCCGATTGACTTTTTTATGCCTATTTCGCGCTTTCTCTCATTAACGCTCACAAGCATGGTAGTCATTACCGTAAGACCGGATACGAGAAGCGATATTCCCGCAATTAACGATAAGACAATTGTAATGGTCGAGAGAATGTTTTCGAGACCTTTTTTTTGCTGTAAAAGATTCGACACGATTAGTCCCGAATTTGCCCCCCTGCTTTGTGTAATTGTACCGCTGATTGAATCAATGACGGAACGCTCGCTTTTTTGCGGCTCGCTTTCGATTAATACTGCGATCTTATCATAGCCCGTCCGCCCCGTAATCATCTGCATTGTTGAAATGGGGACATAGACAAAGTTGGGAATTATTCCCGACAATGCCGATTGCAGGGTGCTTATACCCGACTTTGCAACGCCCACTATTTCAAAATCGTGATACGCCCCCCCCAACAAAATACGCGCCGTTTTCCCGACTACATTAGAACGCCCGTAGCTTGCAATTGCTATATCTTCGTCAATAACGCACACCATTTTACGCCCGGCAGTGTCTTCCGCCGTAATCAGCCGCCCATGAAGAGCCTCTAACGAAATTATTTCACGCGCGTTCGCGTTTACTCCCCATGTGAAACAGCTTATATTCTCGTTCAGAAGCACTGTCTTGTTAATGCTCGCCATTAACGGCATCGCCTTGTCAACCCCCGAAATGCGGGTAATCGCGGTTATATCATCTTGATTTAACGCGGGCGGCGCAAGCGAGTTTTCATGCTGAACAAGGATTGAGTTTATTCCCATTGTTTCGAGAGTTTTTGAGATTTGCTCACGCGCCGCCGCCCCCGCCGCCGAAATAAGCACTACCGCGAATACGCCGACCGCAATTGCTGAAATGGTTAGTGCCGAACGTGTCTTTGCCCTGAAAATATTACCGATACTTCTCACTATTCCGCTTCCTCCTGATTTTCCACAGTGTGCTTAGATACAAGTGTGTTTTCACTAAGCGTTCCGGGTGAGATTATTACTTCGTCATTGACGTTTAGTCCTGAAATAACCTGTGCGCCGTCCGCAAGCTCAATCCCTGTAAGAATATCGCGTCTTACTGCTGTATTTCCCGCGAGTACATACACGAACTCCCCTATATCGTCTTGAAGAATCGCCGAATACGGGATTATATGAATAGTACGCATTTCGTCCGTTTTAATGTCGGCGCGTGCAGTATAACCATGCCGCAAAGCTTCATCCGGATTATCAATCCTCAAGACAACTTCTACCACAGTTTCGTGAACAAATTCACCTTGCCTGTTTAGCGCAAGCTCGCCAATCCCGTGTACGGTTGCGGTATATACTCCGTCATCGAATGCGGCTCCTTTTATGTCGGCGGGCTGATTCACTTCAACGCGGCGAATATCGCTTTCTCCGACAAAAACAGTCACATACCACTCTCCGTCATGCTCCGATGTGATTACCCCTGCCCCGGAAACAGTTTGGCTGTACTCGGTAGGACTCATTGTAACAGTTTTGACTGCCGGGAGGAATCCCTCAATCGCATCGGGTATGTTAAATACCGCTATCCAACCCGCCGCCAAAATTACAGCGATTACCGCTATTTTAAAAACCATGCTTTTCATAAACTCACCTCGCTTAATATTAGACCTGTAGCTTCTTAGAACCTGCCTTCATAAATTATTATGGAAAAATTAAACGGAAATATTATGGGTATATTTTAAAATTTTTCGCTAACATTAAAAATAATTAACCGAGAAAACCGAAAGGAACGCTTTATAAAAATGAACATGATTATTTGTAATGAAAAATGCCGTCATCAAAAGGAGGGCTATTGCGCGCTTACGGGAATGGCGCAAATAACCAACGCACTTGCCTCCCCCTGCTGTTACTATGAGGAGGGTGCGACAAAATCGCCGTCTTCGTTAAAAAAGGGGAGCAATCCGTTAAAAGGCGGAAACGCGGTATGATAAAAATAAATTCAATTGAAAAGCTCTACCGCATGGGCGAAAACCAAATCAAAGCATTGGACAAGGTAAATATTACTGTTGAAAAAGGCGATTTCACGGCGATACTCGGCGCGTCGGGTTCGGGCAAAACCACCTTGATGAACATAATAGGCTGTCTTGACAGACCGAGTGCGGGCGAATACCTGCTGTGCGGAAAAAACGTGTCGCGCTTGTCGGGTCGCGCCTTGAGCTTTATCAGGAATGAGAAAATAGGGTTTATATTCCAAGGTTTTAACTTAATTCCCACATTGAGTGCGCTGGAAAATGTCGAACTTCCCCTCATATACAGGAAAACCCCGCGCAAGGAACGCAGCCGATTAGCGAGTGCGGCATTGGAATCGGTTGGGCTTGCGGAGCGTTCCCGCCATAAGCCGACTGAACTTTCGGGCGGGCAGCAACAAAGGGTCGCCATTGCAAGGGCAATTGCCGCATCGCCCGAGATAATCCTCGCCGATGAGCCATGCGGGAACTTAGACTCAAAATCGGGCAAAAAAGTAATGGAAACACTTTGCGCGCTTAACAGGCAAGGGCGGACAATTGTGTTGATTACGCATGACGAAACAGCCGCCCGTGTAGCAACTAAAATAGTGCGGTTGGCGGACGGGCGGGTAATTGCATAAAGTTAAGAACCTGTCTTCATAAGCGACGTGCTGATAAAGCGAGCGATATTTTTCGTCAGACACAAGGCAATTTTGACGATAATATCCGTTGATATTTGAGGAGAAATTAACGCAGTATGGCGGAAAATTCGCCGATTTAGCAGTGCGTTTGCTTATGAAGACAGGTTCTAAGAACTGTATCCCGCCTTTACGGACAAAGCTATAGGCGGCGAGAAGCACCATGCTCTCGCCGCTTCTATAATTATGCCGCGTCTTGATATTGCTCAAAATATTCAATTGTGTCATCAGCTATTGGGGCATTCTCGACAATTTCAAGTGATTCCCTATACATATTTTCGGCGAAAATTGCAAATCCTCTTGTCGGCTCGCTGACAAATACATGGGTGACTGCCCCCACAAGTCTGCCGTTTTGGACAATGGGGCTGCCCGACATTCCTTGTACAATTCCGCCCGCCTTACTCAAAAGCTCCCTGTCTGTAATTTTTACCACCATGTTTTTAACCTTGTTTTTATCACTGTAGTCTATTTTCTCAATCAGAACATCAAATTCCTTGGGCGTATTTCCGTCAATTGTGGAAATAATTTTTGCCGGCCCAATCTCAACTTCCTGCTTATATGCCATTGGAATCGCGCCGTCTAAAGCCGGGGGACTTTCCATAACGCCGAATACTCCCGACTCTGTATTGCTTCCGATTACGCCAATCGGGACTCGTGATAAAAAGCTCCCGTTCAATTCCCCCGGCGCACCCGAAAAGCCTTTTGTCACCCCCGAAATGTTTACAGAAACCGCCTCACCGCTCAAAAGCGGAAGCATTTGCCCGGTGTCAATATCGCACACTGCATGACCTAATCCGCCAAATGTCCCGTCCGCAGGATTATAAAAAGTCATTGTGCCGATTCCCGCGCTTGAATCCCTTACCCACATTCCGATTTTGAATAAACTGTCTTTGTTGGATTTTATCGGGATTATATCGGTTTCCATGGTTTTTCCGTCGCGAATGTGGATTATGCGCGACTTTTCGGTGTCAAGCTGAACCGCGTCCGAAATATCATTGTTTTTTGTTATATCAACGCCGTTTACCTTTATAATAATATCGCCGCATCTGATTCCGCCATCTTTTGCGGGCGATGAATATCCGTTTTCGCCGTCAACTTCGCCTAATTCGGTTACTATTGCGCCGCCGGTTATGATTTTAATCCCGAATGGAATCCCGCACGGGATTAGCTCCGGGCGTTCAATCGCCTCCGCCTTGACTGTCTTAATCGGGAAAATCCCGAGAAGTCTCAAATCGACATCGTTTTCGTCACGTGAAATTCCTGTAGGCGCGTATACGGGTGCGGCTTCGTCATTGCCGATTGAACCCATAATATCTATATTAAAAAGCGTCTTCAATTTATTATCGGGACTCGAAAGGTAATACTTGTCAGGAAGATGAACGTAATAGTAGCCGATAACTGCGCATAATAAGACTGAAATTAATAAAAACAACCCTGTAACAGATTTAATTATCTTCCTCATATAAATCTCCGTTTTTCTCATTAAATAAGGCTTTTTTAACTTGTGAACGCGAAAAAGCCCGTAACAATAATATTGACAAAAACGCTCACTAATATGATAGGAATTATTTAATTTCTATAATTGGCGGGCAATAGCTTCAAGAAAATATAGGTATAAAAGAAAATATTTGCATAATAAAAAGGCAGAATCAAAACTGACTCTGCCTTTTATTACCAAACAATGCTTAATTAAGCAAGCTCTTCTTCGTCATCATCGTCATCTTCTTCTCCGTCATCATCATCGCCGTTGTCTTCGTCGGAATCATCGTCTTCCGCGCAGCATACGCAATGGCAATCATCGCCGCAATCGCCTTCGCAGACTTCGCATTCTTCATCGCATACGCATTCCGCGCCGTCATGGTCTACAACATCGTCGTCATCTCCCGGGATAAGGTCATCAATTTCTTCTTCTGTAGTGACTTCCTCGGTCACTTCTTCTGTGACTGCCTCTGTAGTCACTTCGGGCTGTTCGGTTACTACCGGTTCTTCCTCTGTGTTATCGCAGGCTACGAGCGAAACGCACATTGCCCCGGCGATAAGTAATGCCAATAATTTCTTCATTTTTTTCTCCTTAATCAAAATATTTTCGGAGCGGGACTTTCCCTGCTCTCTGCCATGTAGAATAACACAGTTTTTTTTGCTTGTCAATGTATATTCCTCAAATGTAATAATTTTGTAAACTTTTGCTCCGAATTTGTGTGTTATGTCGACAGAATGTAATAAATATGTAAATTCTTTGTAATTTATGAGCGTTTTCAAAAAAATTTTCGCTCCCCCTTGACTATTCCGAAAAATTATGCTATACTGTTATTCGGTTGCAGGACGGTCGCAGGTTTTTAACAGTAAAACAGGGGGAAATTGCGTGGTACATGAAAAGTCGTGCGGCGCGGTAGTCTACCGCAAATTTCACGGCAACACAGAGATATTGCTCGCTAAACACGTTAAATCGGGATACTGGTCGTTTCCCAAAGGTCATGTAGAGGGGGGAGAAACTGAGGCGCAGACAGCCGCACGGGAAATTATGGAAGAAACGGGGATTGATGTTTTCGTAGATACCGGGTTTCGCGAAACGGTTACATACAGCCTCCGAAAAGACATTAAAAAGACGGTGGTTTATTTTGTGGCACGTGCCAAAAAAAACAAGGAGCTTATTCCCCAAAGCAGCGAAATTTCAGAGCTTCGCTGGGTAGAGATTGACCAAGCATGGAAATTTTTAGTGTTCGAGAATGACCGTGAAATTATAGGCAAAGCAAAAGCGTTTATCTCTCTAATGAAGCATTAAAAAGCGTTTTCGATTATGGGTGCAGGTCCCGTGCAAGGCTGTGCCGTGAACCATGTCAGGCGGGAGACCGAGCAGCATTAAGCGGATTTCGGCTTGTGCCGCGGTAAACCTGCATTCATAATCGTGAACGCTTTTTATTGAAAGTTAGGGTGTAATACCCCGCCCCGTGGGGCGGCTCTCTCGCCCGCGGGCGAGGGGTGCAGGGTTCTGCCCTGCGGTGTTACCTAACATTTTCACAAATTATTCAATCCGGTACGCCTGATATAATCGGCAAAATCGCGGTAGGCTATATTTAAATCAACATCGCCGTCTATTCCCGAAACCCTGCCTTTGTGTGAGTACTGCCACATAAAATAGTCCCCATGGTAAGTAGTTGAGTGTGCATCCAACTGCGCCACCCATACGGCAACATCATTGCGCAATTCAGGTGTGAGATAGTTTTCGAGCCACGATTTATAAGAGTACATCATTGGGAAATAGCCCGCATCCATGATAATCTCCAAAAAGGCTTCCGCCATTTCCGACGGCTCATCGGTATAATGCCCACGCTCCTCCTCCATATCAAGGGCGACAGGGTACGTGATTTCAAAATCGCTCAACAGGTTTACAAAAAAACGCGCTTCTCTTTTAATTTCGCGGACAGTCTTTGCGTAGCTGTACAAATAAACGCCCACTTCAAGTCCATTTTCCTGCGCCCCCGCAATATACTCGCGAAATCGGCTGTCCTCGGCAATCAAGTTTATTGCAGGTGTTGCCTCGTCAGTGTCAATGCTCTCAAAACTGCCGACAGCCGCCCGCAACATTACAAATTCGGCGCGGGTTTGTGCAACCGCTTCCCAGTCAATATCGTTTTGCCAACGCGAAACATCAATCCCGTACTTAATCACGGTAGGTTCACGCAAAACAGCACCCCCGCTCATTAAAGAACGGTCGGGGGTGTTGTTTGCATTACCTGCGCTTACTGTAAGGCTTATGTAAACCGCTGTTATAAGAAACAGCCCTAATAGAAATCCGCTCGTTTCTCCGGCACATTTCCTATTAGAACGGCTTCTAAGCAACAGCGATATTGTTAGGTTTTTCACGCTTTTCCTGCCGAGCCGAACAGCTCCAGTTTTTCTTTCACAGCCGCTTTAATCGCCTCGTAGCCCGGGGCGAGGAGTTTACGCGGGTCAAATCCTTTGCCCGACAGGTCTTTTTCCGCCTCGATATATGCGCGGGTAGCTTTTTGGAAAGCCCACTGACACTCGGTATTTACATTGATTTTGGCAACTCCGAGAGAAATCGCTTCCTTAATCATGTCAACGGGAATACCTGTTCCGCCGTGAAGAACAAGCGGCAGATTACCGACTTTTTCTTTAACAGCGCGCAGTGTATCAAAGCTGAGTCCTTGCCAATTATCGGGGTATTTGCCGTGAATGTTCCCGATTCCCGCCGCGAGCATTGTCACGCCGAGGTCGGCAATCCGCTTGCATTCATCGGGGTCGGCACACTCACCGCTGCCGACTACTCCATCTTCTTCGCCGCCAATCGAGCCGACTTCCGCCTCTAAAGAAAGCCCTTTGGAATTGCATATTTCTACAAATTTCTTTGTGTTTGCAATATTTTGTTCAATAGGTTCGTGTGAGCCATCGTACATTACCGACGAGAATCCCGCGTCAATGCACTGAAGGACTGCGTCATATGAGCCGTGGTCTAAGTGAATCGCCACAGGAACGGTAATTTTCAGTTCCTCCAACATTCCGTTCACCATGCCGACTACTGTTTTGTAGCCCGCCATGTACTTCCCTGCCCCTTCGGTTACGCCGAGGATAATCGGGGAATTCAGTTCCTGCGCGGTTGTAAGAGCCGCCTTTGCCCATTCAAGGTTGTTGATGTTAATTTGCGCCACCGCGTACTTTCCGTCGATTGCCTTTTGAAGCATTGTCGTTGCCGATTGTAATTTCATAGTTTTACCCATGCCTTTCTGCACAAATGTGCTATAAAAATTATTCCCCCCATTTACGAGAGTTGATTTTCGAACTTTAACCCATGCCTTTCTGCACAAACGTGCTATAAAAATTTAATAAAAATTTTTTACAGGTAATCGTTAGACCAAATTTCATATGCCGCATCGAAAGTTTTTGCAAGAAAAGTATACTTGAAAACGCTCCCATCTCCGCTTTTTTGCACAAGAATGCCGCTGTCTATTTCCGAAACATCAAATATATGCGTATAATAGGCTTCTTCAAACTCAAAAAAAAGCTCACCTGCGGGAATATAAGGCTGGTAAAACGTCAACTCATACTCGTTTGGGTTTAACCGTGTTATATCCGTTAAATAAACCTCGGGGAGAGCCTCGGAGGCGAACAAACCGCGCCAAAGTGTAGGTGCGTTACTCGAATGGGAATCCGAATAGGTGAATTGTATAAAGCTGTTTATGCTGTTGCCTGTCGGGTCGTCCAAAAGCCAAACACCCTCAACCTGTGACCAAAAAAATTCGCTCAACTCTTCTTGCGGTAATCCGTGTCCGCTTTCGGGAATCGCTGCGGTATCGGCTTCGGTCGTTACATCAATCTCTTCCGTTTCCTCCGCTGTGCCAAGTGTTTCATGCACCTCCGAAACATCGGAATCCTGTACAGGTTCATCATCACCGCCGCCGTTGCACCCCGTTATTGACGTTACTAACATCGCCGACAACATAATCGCCAAGATTTTTTTCATAGTTTTACCCATTCCCCTTTCTGCACAAACGTGCTATAAAAATTTAATTAACTGTATAATTTAATTAACTGTATAATTAAGGAACATATCCTCTATATTATCGAGCGTGTAATTGGCGATTGTAATTTTATTGTCCGCATTAAAAAACTCATCGAACAGTCTTTTGTACTCGTCTTCGGTTATTTCCTCATGATTAAAATAAAATTTTTGTGAATCGTCCGTGGGTATGGCTTCGTTATCGGGGTTTTTGTCGTTAATGAGGATTATTCTGCTTTCAATATCGCCGAGTTCATCTGAAAAGTTGCTGAATGTTTTCACCTCGCCGTTGATTATTTCATAGCAAATGCTCCAGCCCGTACCCCAAGGACCTGCCCGCATATATGTGTACAGACCTGCATAATCGGGTAGTTTATACAAAACCGAATAATACAACCTCCCTATTGAATGTACGCCGTTTTTAAAGGTGTATACAAAGCTTGTTGTATTATCGTCTATCGCCGGAACATTGATAAGCAACTCCGGAATACCGTCTTCATCTAAATCACACAAAGAAAAACCCGAAACATCGTTGTTGTATTCAAAATATTCGCCGTTCTCGGCGTACGCTCCGACCTCAAAAAGGTCATCAAGTATCATTTGCTTGTAGGCATCTCCCCAAAATACATTGCTGAAGTCAACTTCGGTCGTTACATCAATCTCTTCCGTTTCCTCCGTTGTGTCAAGTGTTTCATGCACCTCCGAAACATCGGAATCCTGTACAGGTTCATCATCGCCGCCGCCGTTGCACCCCGTTATTGACGTTACTAACATCGCCGACAACATAATCGCCAAGATTTTTTTCAAATTTTTACCCTTTCCCTTTCTGCACAAACGTGCCATAAAAATTCATTTTCCCATTTACGTAGATTTATTTTCAAGCTTTTTACCCATGCCTTTCTGCACAAACGCTCTATAAAAATTATTTTCCCCATCTACCAAGGTTTGGACTTTCAATCTTTGACCCTTTCTCTTTCTGCGCAAATATACCATAATGCTGAGGTCTACTCATAAACCAAGTAACTCCTTTGCGTTATTGTATAAAATTTTATCCATTAGTGATTCGGGTAGGTTCAATTGCTCGAATCTTTCTAACTCTACTCGAATGTCCCACATTGGGTAATCCGTGCCGAAAAGCACACGCTCCTCGCCGAACGCGTATATGTATTCACGCGCTTCTTCAGGGGGGAGTGCATACAGGGAACTTGCCGTATCGACATAGAGGTTATCCCATTTTCCCGCAAGTGAAAGCGAGGCATCATCCCATTCAGACCACCCGCCGAGATGGGCGGCAATAACCGTCATTTCGGGGAATCGCTCAAGTGCGTTTGCGATTCGTTTCGGCGATGAAAAGTCATACCGACTGTCCCCTGCGTGGAGCAGCATCGGCAATCGCCCGCCGATTACCTCATAAATTTTGTAAGCTGCCTTGCCGTCTGCCTCAAACCGCTGAATATCCGGATGGAGCTTTACCCCCGACAATCCGAGCGATACAGCACGATTTATTTCCGCCTCTAACTCGCTCTCGGACATATCGGGATGCAGTGAGCAAAATCCCACGAACAAGCCGTCGGATTCAAAAACAGCTTGAGCGATAAAGTCATTGATAGTACCTACTTGTGCGACAATAGTAGCGACCGAGCATACTATTCCCCCGCATACCCCATTTTCCTTAAACCTCGATTTGAGGTCTTCAACCGTTCCGGCATGAAGAATCGGCATTTTGTAAAATTCGCCTATCCCGTTTGACGCTTTTTCAGCTATTTTGTCGGGAAAAATATGTGTGTGGCTATCAAATATTTTTTTAAACATAATTAATTTTATCATGTTTTGTAATTAATTTCAAGGGTTTTTAAAAAATTTTACACAAAATTTATAAATAGTAAATTCCCAAAGTAAGTTCCACCGTGGAAAGGGAAGTAGAATTTACCGTGGAAAACATTTTATGGTAGACTTTAATCAGGGAAAATTCTTTGATTGGAGCATATCAAATGACAACTACCATAACTAAAAACAAACATCTCACTGTTATTGGGCGAATCAGCGGTAAAGTGATTCTGACATTGCACTTCACTCTTTGCAACTTCATGCTCGGTGTTTTGTTGGACAACAAAACCTCTGCTGAAGTTTCGACAAAATTAATCGCCCTCAAAAAACTGTTTGCCGATAATGGTGTGAAATTCGGGGACGTTTTTTCTCTTATTCTCACCGATAATGGCGGCGAATTTTCAGACGTGTTCACTATTGAGGGAGATTTGCATGGGTCGGGTGAAACGAAACTGTTTTTCTGCGACCCATTTATTTTTATGCCAAATACTGACACTTTAATGCTTTTATTCTCTTTTTTTCGGGTTTAGTTCCGCTGATTTTCCG
>WRLX01000055.1 GCA_009777415.1 Oscillospiraceae bacterium | reverse complement strand
AATATCAACGGATATTCGCACAAAAATTGCCTTGTCTGACAAAAAATCTGCACGCAAATCCACTCATTTTTGATTACGCAAGAGGTCTATTGACATTTCGTAGCCGATGTGTTAGGATATAAGAAAATAGTTTAAGCGGGGTGGGTATGGGAGTTAAAATTTCGGCTTCGGTTTTAAATGCGGACTTGTCGGAACTCGGTGCGGAAGTCGGACGTGTTTGTGCGGCGGGTGCGGATATGCTCCACATTGACGTGATGGACGGGATATTCGTTCCGCCCATGACTATCGGCGATGTGGTGGTAAAAGCGTTGCGCAACAAAAATAAGGATTTTACATTTGACACACATCTTATGGTGAGCGAGCCTGAACGGGTTATTCCGTTTTTCGCCGAGGCGGGAAGCGATTTTATTTCCGTCCATGTCGAAAGCAATGCCGATATAAAAAAATCACTCGAAAAAATCCGAAGTCTCGGTTGTAAGTCCGGGCTTGCCGTTAATCCGCCGACTCATGTTGAAAAGCTTTTTCCGTATATTGAGTACGTCGATATGTTTATTATAATGTCGGTTAATCCGGGATACGGGGGGCAGGCGTTTATTCCGCAAAGCCTTGACAAAATCGCCGCCTTGCGGAAAGAACTCGACAATCGGGGCAGCAATGCGGCAATTGAGGTTGACGGCGGCATAAATCCAAATACCGCACCCGAAGTAATAAAATCAGGCGCGGATATATTAGTGGCAGGGAGTTACCTGTTTAATTCGCCCGACATGAAAGAGGCAGTTTTGCGATTAAAACAAAGCCGTGAAATAATTTAAAGAACAGCATTCATTTTTTCGACAGCTTTTTCGGGGACGAGCAGATTATAATGTTCATAGGTGAAGGGCAGCTCATCCGCCGACTTTAACAACTCGCCGTATTCGGAAACAATTGACGATATAAGCTTTTTGTTGTCAGACAGCAAAAACAGACGGTATTCGCCGTTTTTTCCGTAAAGCGCGCTGTCTATTTCGAGTCGGCGATGGGCTAACTGCCACGACAAACACTTGCAGACACCGTTTAGCTCCTTGAGCGAATCAAGTCTGCAAAGCAGTCCGCTTTTTTGGGGTTTATCGGAAAATAAAGAGGCATTTGACGTTTTCGGGCTTTTTAAGCTTTTTTCAATCTCGGGCATGGACTTAGCACTCAGCCGTACTGTTCGCCTTTCGGCATTTTCCTTGCTATCGGGGTTGGAAGCGTTGTCATTCTCTCCGCCTTCGATAAGACAGGAAATATACAGCATACACCCGCCGTCGGGTCGCGGGAATGCTTCGACAAAAAGCCGCTCCCCCGTGAAGTCAACTCCCGCACTTTTATCGTGTTTTACTGTTCGCAGAACGTGAGAAAGCAACCGTTTGGTATCGGGGTTCTTTCCCGAAAGGCTTTCGTACTTAATGTCAAGGTCAAACATATCGAGGCGGCTCAAGGTCAGTTTCAGTGTGTTTTGAGACAAAACGTCTATTTGCATTGCGCTGTTCTCCTTTGCTCTTTCAAATTTTTACCCGATAACTTATTTCTAATATATGATTAAGGAAGTCTTTTTATGGACAAATACATTTTGGATAAATTCGATTATGCCCCCGAAATTCCCGCTAAATCGGAGAATAAGGCAAAAAAAGCGAATAAATCTTCCCGGATTTACTTGGAACAGTTGCTGTGCTTGTTGTTGCTTGCAGTTGTTTCTTATATGGGTTCGGGTCTTCGAGTTGTCGTAATAGCGGGATTCTCTGTTGCGGGCGCGGTAGTTATGGATATGATTGGGTGTGCATTATCCAAAAAAGTGTACAACCCGCTTGACCTTTCAACTATAATGGCGGGTCTTTGCCTTGCATTGCTTATGCCGGCAGGCGCGGCGTACCCGATGGCTTTTTTCGGCTCGGCAATGACGATTGCCATCAAGCATATTTTCGGCGGAAAAAACAATTACATATTTAATCCGACCGCGGTTGTGTTTTCTTTTATGATATTATGCTACCCCGGTGCTATGCTGTTATTCCCAAAGCCTCACGCGCATCTTCCCGTATGGGGTGATATAAGCCCTACGTTGCTTTCGGGATTGACTCCGATTGAATCGGTCAGTACTTTTAATATATTAATGGGGAACTTCACGGGTGCAATGGGTGCGGTACATATATTAGTTATTTTGGTCAGCGGGATTTCACTGCTGCTCCGCCGCTCGGTTTCGGCATCGTTTACAATTACGGCGTTAAGCGTCAATGTGCTGTTCTCAAACATTTTTTCGGTATTCACCGATAATCCGCCGGAAATTATCCGCGGAACTCTTGTGGTAATGGTATCGGGTTGTTTTTTGTTCATATTGGTGTTTTTGGCGAACGACCCGCAAACGCTGCCCAAGACTTTTCTCGGCAAAATCTATTACGGGGTGATGTTCGGAGGAATGACTGTGCTTTTCAGAGTTTTCGGGAAGGTTGAGGGTTATCCCGCATTCGCCCTTTTGTTAGTAAATACCATGAGCGAACGCTCGGACATTTTGGCGCGGCAGACAATTTCGGCAGTTAAGAGGACAACTGTTTTTGTACAGGCGCGGTTAGGCTCGTATGAGAGGATTAGAGAAAAGGCGGAAACTGTTGACGAGGCTGTATTACGCCCGGCTCTTTCCGACACTCAGGAAATTATCTTAAACCTTCAAGATTATAATATGCCGCCGATTGATAATAAAATAATAAAAATAAACAGAAAAAAACCGGGATTAATAGTACGAATCAAAGAAAAAGTGGGAAGTCTGGCGGAAAAGGTGAAAAATTCACATTTAAAAAAACCCGAGACGGAAGCTGCCGACGTAAATTTCTTAGAAAATCTTTTTGACGGAGTAAGAGAATTGGGCAACTCTTTTAAGAAAAAGGAAACTGTTTTTGAAACCGCCGAAGAAGAGTTCCCCGAAGAAAAGCTTACTCCGCTTAAATTATCGCTGTTGATTGATGACAATGACGTGGTGGAAATAGACGTTGACGAGCCAAAGCCGCCCGAAAAGACGCCGCAACCGCAACAACACCGAAAAAAGAAAGCGAGCAGGTTATGATAAAGGAAAAAAGCAGGGAAAAAGGGAGAGAACGGCTGTCAGACGGGCTTGTTCGCCAAAACATCGTGCTGATGAGCTCAATTGCAATCGCACCTGTAGCCGCCTGCGCTACTAATTACGAAAACGCACTCGCACTCTCGGTGGGATTTACTGTAATCGCATTTTTCAGCGTTTTAATATGCAGGTTTATTCCGCAAAACATTGTCTACACTATTAGGATTATTATTTACGCAATTGTCGCCGCGCTTGTATTTATTCCCGCTTATATGCTGCTTGAGTTTTTGTACGGAAGTGAAGTCGCGACGGGTCTCGGTGTTTATTTGCCCATATTAGCGGTTAATCCTTTGATACTCACGAAGACCGAAACACGCTTCCGCTTGCGCCCTTTGCATTTAATGACGCTTGAATTGGCGGGGTATATTACAGGGTTTAACCTCGTTTGTATAGGCGTGGGGATTGCACGGGATATACTGATTAACAGGCGGATTGCCAACTTTAATGTTGATTTGGGGTTCACAGTCCCTGCCGCTTCTACGACATTCGGAGGGTTTATAATAGTCGGAATTGCCGCGGGGTTGTTTCGTTGGCTGTATAATCAGTCAAAAGAGCGGCAGTCAAAAAAAGCCGAAAAAGAAAAAGTACATCAAGAATTGCTTAAATTAGTAGAAAGTTGATAATTAAAGCGGGGGTAAGAGTAAAATTAAAAGCACATTTGTGCAGAAAGGGCAAGAGTAAAATAATGGGTAATATTATTGGGGACTTTTTGGCAGCGGCGTTGCTTTCGGTGTTTTTGCAAAACTTTATTTTAGAGAGAGCACTTGGAATAAACATTCTTCTTTATGCTTCGCGACAAAAATCCAACGTAATCGGTTTCGCTTTGGGGCTGTGCTATATAACAGTGCTTTCTTCGGCGGCGACTTGGGTTTTGGACAACTTTTTGGGCGAGCATGAATATTATAAAATGGCGGCACCGGTATTATATGTATTGGTTATCGGTATAATATATACTGTGAGCCTTATAGTTATATGGAAATTTTTTCATAAGCTTTTCAGAAAAATAAGAAAGTATGTGCATTTGACTGTCTTTAACTGTGCGGTACTGGGGGCGTTGTTCTTAAACTCACAAATCGGCGAGGATATATTCAGCTATATGGGCTACGGGTTTGGGACTGCCGTTGGATTCTTTATTGCGGGCTGTCTGCTTTATATTGCGCATGAACGACTCAACTCGGAGCTTGTTCCCGCCGCATTTCGCGGAATGCCCATAATGATAGTTTATGTCGGGATTTTATCAATGGCATTACACGCACTTTCGGGATATGTTGTATAGCACGTTTGTGCAGAAGGGACGGTCAAAAGCTTGAAAGTAAATTCGGGTAAATGGGGAAAACGAGCTTTTAATAGCGTAATTGTGCAGAAGGGACAAGGGTAAATCAATGTATAGAGGATTGAAAGTAAGACGTTCAAAAAAACTATATAAAAAAAGAAAAAGCGGATTCCGCAAGCTGATTGAAACTTTCGCGCTTGTAATTGTTGTATCGGGATTAGTCTTTATCGGGTACACAGTCGGCAATGTGCTGTTTAATTACGAGCCGCCCGATGACGGTGAAATCCCGGTCGATGTCCCCGTTGCAACGGGAGATGAGGTTGACTCCGACGACCCCGATGACGATTCTGCGGGGGAAGACGGCGACAATGACCCCGAACCACCCGAGTTGGCGGCAATCAGCGGGAATGCGGTTTACGCCCCGTCAAATGTTTTGGCGAGCTCGGCGGCGTTGTCATCGTACCTTGAGACTGCCAAGTCCGGCGGGTTTGAGGCGATTGTCATTGAGATGAAAGATGAGGAAGGGCGGATTCTGTACCAAAGCGGAATAGAAAAGGTATTAACCGCCGGAAATATTTCAATCGGAACGCTTACCGCAGAACAAATTGCCAACGCCGCAACTGCCGCGGGGCTTAAACCTATTGCGCGGATTAGCACACTGAGAGACCATGCAGCTTCCGAAAAAATAAGCGACATTTCTTATTTCGGGTGGCTCGACAACGCACCGGAAAGAGGCGGGAAACGCTGGGCAAATCCGTTTTTGGACGGGACTGCGGCATATATTTCCGATATAACAGGTGAGCTTTATAAAGCGGGATTTTCCGATATTATCTTTGCCAACACCATGTTCCCGCATATGAGGGGGGTTGACTTTGAGATTTTGCCATCCCATGTGACCGATGCGGCTACAAGGTTTGCCGGATTGGGCGAGTTTGTAAACAAAGTAGCCGATAATAATCCCGAAGCCAATATTTTGCTCGAAATGTCGTTCAGTTGCTTCACCGAGAACCCGATAGGCAGAAGTGCCGAAATTTTGCGCAATTTAGAAAGAGGCGGAACACTTAATACAGGGGGAATAGTGCTGACTTTTAATCGGGACGATTTTGCGGCTTATTCCAACGCCCGCGCTAACGCTCCGGCTGTCACCCTACCGCAGATTGTAAAAGACGGATTATCAATGGTAAAGCCGCACAGCGGAGATTTAACGCTCATTCCGTTGTTGGACAGGGACGGGTTGCCCGATGCCGACAGGGAGCAAATTGCCGACGCTTTTAAAGAAAACGGACACGAAAATATAATTATCAGAAATTAATAATTGACAAATTATAAATTTAGTGTATAATAGATTAAGAATTATTAGCAAAAAATAAAAAATTAGGAAAGGAAAAGGGGCAAAAGTTTGAAAATAAATATGAGGTTGTGCGGAAAACGCACTTTGATGGCTCGTTGGAACAGGAAAGGAAAAGGGTAAAAGAATGAAGTTTTTGGTTTTAGCTGCGGAAGCTCCCGCGGGTGATGTTTCGTTGGGGAGCGGAATGCTCGGAATGGTATTGCCGTTGGGGCTAATGCTTGCGATGATTTATTTCCTGTTCATGCGACCGGAAAGCAAGCGGAAAAAGCAGGCGGCAGAAATGCTCGCAAACCTGCAAATAGCGGACGAAGTGGTAACATCGGGCGGAATTATCGGCAGGGTAATAGACGCAAAACCCGAATCCGACACAATCGTTATCGAAACGGGCGGAGACAAAACAAGGATTAGGGTGCTTAAATCTTGTGTAATCGAAAACCGCACGATTCATGAGTAAGTTAAATTTAAAAAAAGGAAAAGGGAAAAAGGGAAAAAGGGAAAGGGTAAAAGAATGAGGAAATTATTATCTGTTTTTATTGCGGCATCGACATTATTTATGTTGACAGCGTGCAGCGAATCGACTAACGACCCCGGTGAAGCGGAGGGAAGGACACGTGCCGAAGAAGACAATGTAAACAGCAGAACAAATGGAGGGGAATCGCGCTACGAGATTAAAATCAAGCTGTTCCCGGCAATCGCGCCTATTGCCGTGCAAAACTTTGTTGACTTGGCAGAGAGCGGGTATTACAAAGACAAAATCTTCCACAGGATTATCGCTAACTTTATGATTCAAGGCGGCTCACCGTTCGGCGACGGAATGTCCGACCCGGAATATGATGCTTACTTTGGGATTGAACCTCATGCAAACGCAGTTCACTCCTATGGTGCGTTGAGCATGGCGAATGCGGGGCCTCAAAGAAACTCGCAACAGTTTTTTATCGTCAATAATAAAAACGGAACTCCTCACCTTAATGGCGACTACACCGTTTTCGGGCATACTATTGAGGGATTTGAGGGAATTGATTATATATCCGCGCTCCAAACAGGGGCGGGCGATAGGCCGTTTGCGGATGTTATAATTGAGGATGTCACGATTTACAATTCGGACGCGCAAGATGACTCCGCGGAAGGGAACGTCAACGGCGTTACACTCAATGAACAAGAAGACTTGTACGCCGTAATCAAAGTGTTGGTGGTTGAATAGACTTTTCCAAGTGCAGAAAGGGCATGGTCATGAAAATGCGTAAATTTATTTCGGTATTATTGTTGGTTTCGCTGCTTTTGTTTGCGTTCGGATGTAATTCCGAGCCGCCGCAAACCGATGATTCCCAAAATACAACACCGACATTGTATGAGACGGCAGATGAGGTTACTCAAGCAACTACAGCCTTTTCGGAAGCTGTAACAAACGCACCTGCTCCGCCTGTCGAAATCCCCTATGAGCCTTATGTGCCCGAAGATTATGAAATGCGCGATATTTCCGCATGGGAATTAGTCGGCGAGGTACAAGTCGGATGGAATCTCGGCAACACCTTTGACGCACCAGGCGGGGAAACATCGTGGGGCAACCCCGAGACTACTTTTACTATGATAAGCAGGATTGCCGAGGCGGGGTTTGACTCGGTGAGAATGCCCGTCACGTGGTCGCGGCACTTAGGCGAAGCACCCGATTATCTCATAGACGGGGAGTGGCTTGACAGAGTTGAGGAGGTTGTCGGCTATATAATGTCAACGGGAATGTACTGCATTATCAACACCCACCACGAGAGTTGGATTTCCCCCGAAGAGTCACAGGAAGAAGCAATAACAGAGCAGTTGACTGCGGTTTGGCGGCAAATCGGCGAGAGGTTTGAAGACTATAACGAAAAGTTGATTTTCGAGGCGATGAACGAGCCGCGGTTAGTCGGAACTCCCGATGAGTGGAACGGCGGGACAATAGAGTCACGCGGAGTAATAAACAGGCTCAATGCGGCTTTTATTGACACTGTAAGAGCGTTGGGCGGGAGGAATGCTTTAAGGGTTTTGATGATTCCCACTTATGCGGCGAGTGCCGAAGAGGTGGCAGTTCAAGCGGTTGCCGATGCCTTTTCGGAGGTTACCGGGGACGATGGCAAGGTTATAGTGTCGATTCACGCTTACACCCCGATTAATTTCACGCTCAGTCCGGTCGGACCCGGAAGATGGTTGCCCGAAAGGCAGGAGGAAGAGATTAACTGGATGTTCGCAAGGTTAAAGTCAACTTTGATTGACAACGACATTCCCGTGATAATGGGCGAAACGGGGGCAGCCAACAAAAATAATCTCAATGAACGGGTACAATGGGCGAAGTATTATTTCGGCAAAGCGCGGGAATACGGAATCCCCGCCTACTGGTGGGATAACGGAATATTTGAAGCGAGGAGCGAGACGAGCGAGCTTTTCGGATTTTTTAACAGGCACAGTGCCGAGTTCGCGTTTCCCGAAATTTTAGAAGCTATTATATACCGCCGAATGGCATAAAATGAAATTTTATGCCTACACGAAACTAAGTTTCGTGTTTCGGGCAAATCCCGAAGAATCGGCTCGTATGACGGAAGTAGATGTCGCTTTGCGGCATTGCAAGCGTAGCTTGCAATCATAAATTGAGGTTCAATTTATGACCTACTGTAGTATAAATTAATTATGACCTCTGATGGGGTCTAAATAAAAGAAATGGAGAGTAAAAACAGTTGAAAAAAATAAAGAAACCTACATTTTTTATCATCACGGCGTTTGTACTTCTATTCTCGTATCTGACGGTATTCGGTATATCCACTTATTATGGGGATAACCGTACTATTTGGATAAAAAGCGTAAATGACATACGCTGGGGAATCGACATTCGCGGAGGAGTTGACGTTACATTCACCCCGCCCCCCGATTATGAGGGGGAAGTTACCGATGTGGAAATTGATGCGGCGCGTTCAACTATCGAAACCCGCATGATTTCAAAAAACATCACCGACTATGAAATATACTCGGATTATGACAGCCGCCGCATTATTGTGCGTTTTCCGTGGCAGTCCGGCGATACTAATTTTGACCCGGAGGAAGCTGTTAAGGAATTGGGCGAAATGGCGGAGCTTACATTTTGGGAGGGGTTTGAACGCACTGAGTACGGTACTCCTGTACTAAGCGGTCGCGATGTTCGCAGGGCGACTCCGTTTTATGACCCGGGGCGGAGTCCGGGTGAGCAGGGGCAGCACGGTGTTTCACTTGAACTCAATGAAAGCGGTACACAGGCTTTTTCGGAGTCTACTGCAAGATTAGCGCAAAGCCAAGAAGTCATTTCCATTTGGATGGACGATATAATGATTTCCTCCCCTACGGTAAATGAGCATATCGGCGGGGGAAGTGCGCAAATAACCGGCAACTTCACTCGTGAGGAAGCAGTTGACTTGGCGAATAAAATCAACGGGGGTGCATTGCCGTTTAAAGTAGTCACCGACAGCTTTAACGTCATTGACCCGACAATGGGTATGGGCGCGAGAAATGCTATGGCAGTTGCGGGAATTATCGCATTTGTGATTATGTGCGTGTTTATGATAAACCGCTATAAGGTTTTGGGCGTTATTGCAACGGTCGGTCTCACGGGACAGCTTTTCGGCGCATTGGCGGTAATTTCGGGATTTTTCGGCGCGTTTGACAGTTTCACGCTGACAATACCGGGTATAGCGGGTATTATTCTTTCAATCGGAATGGGCGTTGATGCAAACGTCATTACCGCAGAAAGAATAAAAGAGGAAATCCGCTCGGGAAAAACCCTTGACGGCGCGGTTCAGGCGGGATATAAGCGGGCATTTTCCGCCATATTTGACGGGAATATCACGATGATTATAGTTGCGTTTATATTAATGGGTGCATTCGGGACTCCCGACAGCTTTGCCTCGACAATGCTGAATCTCGTGTTCCGTTGGTTTGGGCCGAGTGCCGCCGGGGCGATCTATGCATTCGGTTACACGTTGATTATAGGCGTAATACTGAACTTTATATTCGGCGTTTTCGGCTCAAGGCTGATGACTTACTCGCTTGTCAAGTTTAAACAGCTCCGCAACCCCACGCTTTACGGCGGGTACAAGAGCGATGAGCAAAAGGCAAAGGCGGAATCGGCGAAAATATTTGATGCAGTAGGCAACCGGAAGAAGTTTTTAATCGCCCCCATTGTTGTTGTCGCGGTTGCAATCTCGGTTATGCTTGTTGCGGGGTTAGAGGTAGCCATTGAGTTTAGAGGAGGAACGATTCTCAATTACACCTACGAAGGCGAAATCGATGCCGATGATGTTAAAAACGCAGTCGAGTCGCAAGGCGCGGGAACGGTTAATGTAAGATTGGGGACTGCGTTCGGCTCGGAATTAAACACAATGACTATTGAATTTTCGTCGCAGCAGGGGTTGACTGCCGATGTTCAGCACAGCTTGACTCAAAGCCTTGAAGGCACTTTTGCGGAAAACAACCTCTCTACTGCCGGGTCGCAGGATGTTAATCCTACAATGGGTCGGGCGTTCTTCCTTAAATGCCTTGTGGCGGTTATATTCTCATTTATCGTGTTAATGCTCTATATCGCGCTCAGGTTCAGGAATGTCGGCGGTTGGTCTTCCGGTTTTTTTGCAATCCTTGCGCTGATGATTAATGTTGCGATTGTATTTGCGGTATTTGTGTTCTTCCGCTTCCCGATTGATGCCAATTTCATGGCGGTGGTGCTGACTATACTTTGTTATTCGATTAACGATACTATCGTTGTATTTGACAGGATTAGGGAAAACCGCAGTATTCACGGAAAACGGATAAGCTACAGCGAGCTTGTTAATAAAAGCGTTTCACAGTCACTTACTCGTTCGCTTAACACCACGATTACAACGTCAATCGCAATGGCTACAATTTGCATAGTCGCGCTTGTGACGGGGATTGGCTCAATGCTTTCGTTTGCGTTCCCGCTGTTGATTGGGTTGCTGTTCGGTTTCGTTACATCGCTATTTATGGCGGGGCGGCCGTGGGCGGGATGGAATTCGCGCGGGAAATATTAAT
>WRLX01000054.1 GCA_009777415.1 Oscillospiraceae bacterium | reverse complement strand
CATCTTCCAACCAAAGAACCCACCAATCCCGATAACCGAAACAGTGAAAATCACAAAAAGTGCTATACTAAGCTGACGAACAGTCTTGATTCTCTCGACGTGAAAGGGGGAAACCACTATGCCAAGAGGCGGAGCAAGAGTAGGGGCAGGTAGAAAACCCAAAGCCGACTCGAAAGTCAGAAAGGATTTTACTGCAGAGGAACTCAAGGAGTTGGTGATGTCGGAGTATGTTGGAGTTCATAAAAAATTATTTCGCTGGGAACGAAGGGGTCAGGAGGGTCGAAATGCTGATAAACGCAGAGCCTTCCGTAAAGTTCGAGTTAATTAAAGCAACCACAAGTCGTGACAATAATCTGCTGTGCATTAAGGATTTATGCGTAATAGCAGGAGTGTCAAAGTCGGGATACTACGAATGGCAACGCAATCAAGCCAAGCGTGATGAACGCGAAGCCTGTGTCGGTAATCGAGCGTGAAATTCGGCTCGCTGAAAGAGCGAATATGACAGTCGAAAGGCTGATTATTGAAGAAGAGGTTGAAAATCGCCACATAAAAGCGGAGAAAGCCAAACTCAAGAAAATCGCAGAAAACAGCGGAATTAGAGCAATCGAAAGGGGTGAAGTTGATGACGGTTGACGGTTTTAGCCATGTTCAAGCAGGTTGGGGCTCTGCCCCAAACCCCGAAGTTTATCGCATTATGCTTGTGAGTGATTGCTGGCATAGCGAGAGGCGGCAACTTCTCTCAAAGCCACCGCCTCTCATATGAACGCATCACTGCACAAGCCTCACATCGCCGCTCAGGTTGCACTTCTGCAGAGCCTTATCCTGCGTGTGAGTAAGATTATTGTAACATGATTTGTTGTTTTTGGCAAGACCGCAAATTCAAACATCAAAAAGAAGTCCGGTAAATGGGGTACACCTCACCCGATTATTAGTGCGATTGTGTGGCTGTTTTGTAGTTTTTCATGGTGAGTCTCCTTTGTTATTTTTTACTTTTTTATTTTAGCATGGCTTTGTGGAGTTGTCAAGGAATTTTTTTGAACTCCCTCCGAGAGGGAGGCTTGTGTGGGCGTGGACTTTGTGCGGGTGCGACAGGGGGAGTATGAGGCTTAAATAATAAAAGATATAAAATGTAATTTTCTATCGTTTTTTCGCATATAGATTTGGTATACCGATTTATTTAGTGGAGGGCGATAATGTGACAAACACAATTAAAACCGGTTCGGTCCACAGCGCAGGCGCTTACGGGACAAAACAGGAAAGATGTGTAAGTTTAGGACAGTATATAATCGCTAATAAGACAACTGTCAGAGCGGCAGCGAAAGCATTCGGAATTAGTAAAAGTACTGTACATCAAGATATAACAACAAGGCTGGAAAAAATAAACCCCGCATTACACAAAAAAGTAAAAAATGTTTTGGAAAAAAATAAACAAGAACGACATATAAGAGGAGGGCTTGCAACAAGACGTAAATACGCCGAAATGTAAATGCGAAACAACTCCCCCAATGCGTTAATACGCGGGGGAGTTGTTTCAGAAATCAGTTTGCTTACAAAACAGGGGCAAAACGATTCTTTCAATAGCAAGTTTGCGACTAAGGGGTGAAATTATAGAAAGCTTTAAATCCCCGATAAGCCGAATAGACATCAGCTTTTGCGCTCAACTCAAGCGGCGCGTGCATCGACAACACGGGGACACCTATATCCACTGTGTCCACATTCATCTTCGCTATGAACATTGCGACAGTTCCGCCTCCGCCCGCATCAACCTTTCCGAGTTCGCCCGTCTGCCACACTATATTGTTATCGTCAAACAACTTACGGATTTCGCCGACAAACTCCGCACTCGCGTCATTGGTGCCGGATTTGCCCTTAGAGCCGAAATATTTTGCAATAACCGCGCCGTAATTCATAAACGCGGCATTATTTTTTTCCGAAACATCGGCAAATGTCGGGTCAAGGGCGGCGCAAACATCTGCGGAAAGACACCTTGAATTGCTTAAACATTGCCTGATTCGCATCCCGGATTCGCATTCATTCCGTGAAGCCGCACTAACTAAATCGGCGATAAAATACCGAAGATAATCAGAACCCAGCCCGGTGTTGCCGTAACTGCCGATCTCCTCTTTGTCGGCGAGGACACAGATTGCGGTTTTTTCGGGTGCATCGGTCTCGGTGATTGCTATAAGCGAGGTGTAAGCGCAAACCCTGTCATCTTGCCCGTAGCCGCCTACCAAAGAACGGTCAAACCCAACATCCCGCGCCTTATGAGCGGGAACAGCCTCTAACTCGGCCGACGCAAAATCACGCTCGGTAATCCCGTATTTATCATTTAAGATTTTCATTACAGCCAATTTTGACGATGCACTCTCGTTTTTATCGTTTCCATCGCCATTCAGCCTAAAAGGTCTGCTCCCTATGAGAATATTCAACTCCTCGCCCTTGATTAGCTCGTGTGCCGGGCGTTTATACTGAAGCTCCGAAAGGTGCGGCAGTAAATCTGTCACCGAAAATACAGGCTCACTTTCGTCTTCGCCGACTATCACATCAACTGTAGTCCCGTCACCTTTGACAACCACTCCGTGAAGCGCGAGAGGCAGTGCCGTCCATTGATACTTTTTTACCCCGCCGTAATAATGGGTCTTAAAATAAACCAAATCGGTGTCTTCAAACAGCGGGTTTTGCTTTAGGTCAATTCGCGGCGAATCAATGTGAGAGGCAATAATATTTACGCCGTCTTCAATGGGGCGGCTGCCTATTACTGCAAGAATAACAGCTTTTCCCCTATTAACAGAATAAATCTTATCCCCCGCTTTATACTCGACCCCCGCCTTGTACTCGGTAAATCCCGCAGCCTTTGCAATTGCCGCAGCTTGACTGCAAGCTTCCCGTTCAGTCTTGCCCTTGTTTAGGAACACTTTGTAACCATCGCAAAAACTGTCCGCTTTTTGAAGTTCATCGTCTGTCATGGTTATGCAGACATTTTTCCTTTCATAAAGCAATTTCTCTTTAAGCTCGGTTACAACCTCATTTTTGTTATTTTTCGACATTTTCATGACCATCCCGCCCCACATTGCCCAAATTTCAATGAAACCTGCGGCATGGTGGTTCGTCCTTTCTTATTTTTCGACATTTTTCTACACTCCGTATAAATTTAAATATATTTTATAAGCTGTATTAACCTTGTGTACATAATGCGCCGTATTGGAAATCGGGATATTATCAAGTGTTTTCCCGTCCTTGGAGTATCGCCTGTCCATGAGCCATTTATCGACTGCCCCATCGCCCGCGTGGTATGCCGCGAGGGAGTTGTCAATGTTGTTGTAATGTCTCATGTGGTACGATATTAAATAAACTCCGTAACGAAGATTATGTTCGGGGACAAACATATCGTTAAAAACCAACTCATCGTCTAAAAGCCTGTGTTCCTTTATCCAGTCAAATGTGTCCGGCATGAGTTGCATTAATCCGCGAGCACCCGCATTTGATACAGCATCAGGATTAAACCTGCTTTCGGTCTTGATAATTGCGTAAATCAAAAACTTGTCTATATTATGCTCCCGCGCAAGCTTTTCCACAACCTCGCTGTAATAAATCGGGTGAGTATGATATAAATATTCGTTATACCCCCAAAAGGCAAGATTTATTACAAGAAGTATAATTGTTACGACAATTAACACTATTAAAGTGTTAATAACGACTTTTAATTTGTCGCGTTTTTTACGTTTTTCTTTATAATACACCATTTTCATGACCATGCCTGCGGCATGGTGGTTCGTCCTTTCTTAGAACTTGGCTACAATTTTGGTCGTAAACTCGTCAACACTGCCGTTATTTTTTATAACAATGTCGGCGTTTTTGAGGAAAAATTCCTCCCCCGGCTGATTATTCAGCCTTAAAAGCGCGTCATCTTCGCTTATTGAATCCCTTTTCATAATCCGCTCAACACATATAGTCTTGTCAGCTACAACCGCGATAATCTTGTTGCAAAAGTCATCTGCCCCGCTTTGAAACAATGTCGGCGCGTCAAGCAGAATGCTCTCTGCATCGGATTTGTTCATAACGTTCAAAATAGTGTACAAAATATAAGGGAACACGATTTGTTGGTATTGTTCTAACTTTTGCGGATTTGTGAACAAGAACTTAGCCGCCTTAACGCGCTCAAACACACCATCGGTGAACACTGCGGGGAAATTTGCCCTCACCTCGTCAATGCAAGGTGAACGTGTAACAGTCGCCCTTGCCTCGCTGTCACAGTCGATTACAAAAAAGCCATGCTCTTTTAAAACTTTGGATGCAGTACTTTTTCCCGCGCCGGACATTCCCGTAAGCCCTACTACATTTATATTACTAAAGCTGAACATATATCCCAAAATAGCCTCGATGCCGTCAAGACTTCCAATTTGTTTTGGCTATATCTTTCTTAATTAAATTAGACCTCCACGGAAATTAACCGCGAGTGGATTTTCGATCAAATTTTTCGTCAGACAAGGCGAAATTTTTGCGAATATCCGCTGATATTTAAGAAAATTTCAACGCAGTATGGCGGAAAATTTGCCGAAAATACGCCGTACGTTAGTTTCCGTGGAGGTCTATTATGCGGAGGTCTATTACATTAAACTCCGCCGCACGGACTATCCTGTTATACAGGGCAAGCCCCAATCCCGCAGGTTCGGGAAGCCTTATGAAAATCTGATTCGCCCCCAATTCATCTAATTGCCGAAATTTGGCGAACAATGTCTGCGCATCCGGGCTTGCAACAGCAAAATTGCGACCATGCGCGTGGTTTAGCGAATAATCCAAAAAGGCCTGCTCCGAATCGGCGATAACTGCTGTTACTGTTGCTTTCGGGGAATAATGCCTATGTTTAACTCCCGGGCTTTGGGCAGTCCCCGCAACTTTTTCATAAACAGCATCATCTATGAGCGTTTCGGCAAATTCCGACAGCATTTCGGGAGTTACCGCTCCCGGTCTTAAAATGCGGATTTTAGTGTTGTCAAAAGCGATAACAGTGCTTTCAATCCCGATTTTACATTCCCCGCCATCGATAATAAGCGGGATTTTGCCGTTTAAGTCGCTGTATACATGAGCCGCCGCAGTCGGGCTGGGGCTTCCCGAAGCATTCGCCGACGGTGCGGCTAACGGCAATTGAGAGTTGTTTTGACTTCCCTTTTTAATTATTTTCAGAAAAGTCTCGTCAGCAGGTACGCGGACTGCAACGGTGTCAAGTCCGCAACTTATTTGAGGTGGGATTGTATCATTGACTTTTTTTAAAACCATAGTCAGCGGGCCGGGCCAAAACATTTCGGCTAATTTTTCTGCTTGGGAATGAACTTCCAATCCCAAACCTCGCGCCATTTCCACATCGGAAACATGGACAATCAAAGGGTTGTCCTGCGGTCGATTTTTTACGGCGAATATTTTCGCGATTGCACTTGGCTCAAGCGCGTTCCCGGCAAGCCCGTAAACAGTCTCGGTAGGTAAAGCGACCGATTCACCCGCTTTAAGCAATTCGACAGCTTTGTTTATTGTCGCATTGTCGGGCTCGGCTATAATTGTATATACTTTACTCATTGCCGGTATTTGTTAATTTGGCGGCTTTATCGGCTACCGCAAGGGCTTCAAAGACTTCATCGCAATCGCCGTTCATAATATACTCGATTTTGTACAAAGTGAGCCCGATTCTGTGGTCGGTAACTCGCCCTTGAGGGAAATTATATGTGCGGATTCTCTCGGAACGGTCGCCCGTGCCGACTTGGATTTTCCTCTCCGCCGCAATTTTGTCGGTCTGTTCGGTTAGTTTCGCTTCATATAATTTACTGTAGAGCATTTTCAACGCCTTGTCTTTGTTTTTATGCTGTGAACGCTCCTCTTGACACTCGACAACAACTCCGCTCGGTTTGTGAATTATGCGGATTGCCGATTCTGTCTTGTTAATGTGCTGACCGCCCGCACCCGATGCGCGAAAGGTCTGTATTTCCAAATCCGCAGGATTAATTTCCACATCAACCTCCTCAACTTCGGGCAACACTGCGACTGTCACCGTTGATGTGTGAATCCTACCCTGCGACTCGGTTTCGGGGACACGCTGAACCCTGTGAACTCCGCTTTCGTATTTTAGCTTGGCATACGCACCCTCACCCTCTACCGAAAAGCCGATTTCCTTATAGCCGCCGAGCTCAGTCGGGTTAGAGTTGATGACTTCAATTTTCCAGTTTTTAAGTGCAGCGTACATGGAGTACATCCTGTACAGCGAATTGACGAACAATGCCGATTCATCGCCGCCCGCGCCGCCGCGAATTTCAATTATGACATTCCTGTCGTCGTCGGGGTCGCGCGGAAGTAAGAGAAACTTTAATTCCTCTTCACATTTTTCGATTACAGCGCGGGCATCGTCTAATTGAGCCTGCGCCATTTCGCGAAACTCCGGCTCTAAGTCGGGTTCGGCGAGAAGTTCCTTAGCCTCGCTGAATCCCGCCGCCGCCGCTGAATATTCCCTGTATTTTTCAATTAACGGCGTGAGCGATTTATATTCCCGCATACAGTCGCGGAAACGCTTTTGCTCCCCCGTTATTTCGGGGTCGGCAAGCAGACTTTCCAGCTCGCTGTAACGCCCTTCTGCTAACTTTAATTTATCAAGCAAAATTTTCCCATGCCCTTTCTGCACAAACGTGCCGTAAAAATTTGTTTTCCCGATTTTAAAAGATTATAACACAAATTTAGGATATAGTCAAGTATTTCTTGACAAAACTTAAATTAGAGTATATAATAGTAAAAACAAAGACCTCTTGATAGTCTGAAGAGGCGTAAAATAATAAAATAGAAAGTGACGTTATACACAAAATGGGATTATTTAAAAGCTATTCGGAAAAAGAACTTAAAAGGATTGAACCTTTGAAACAAAAAACGCTCTCTCTTGAGCCGCATTATCAAGCCATGAATGATAAACAGCTTAAAGAGCAGACTGCCGCTCTCAAGGAACGACTTTCCAATGGCGAGGGTTTGAACGACATTTTGCCGGACGCATTTGCGGTAATACGCGAGGCAATGTGGCGGGTAATCGCGATTAAACCCTACCCTGTTCAGATTGTCGGCGGGATTGTGCTTCATCAGGGCAGGATTGCGGAAATGAAGACGGGCGAGGGCAAAACATTTGTTGCGGCACTCCCCGCTTATCTTAACGCACTATCGGGCGACGGGGTGCATATCGTGACGGTCAACGACTATTTGGCGCGGTACGGTTCGGAGTTAATCGGGCGGGTTTTCCGATACCTCGGAATGTCTGTCGGCTTAATTGTTCATGAAAAGAGCAATGAGCAACGCAGAGCGTCGTACAATTCCGACATAACCTACGGGACTAACAATGAGTTTGGTTTTGACTATTTGCGGGATAATATGTGTGTCCGCAAAAGAGATAAAGTGCAAAGAGAGCATAACTTTGCAATTGTTGACGAGGTTGACTCGATTTTAATCGATGAAGCGCGAACTCCATTGATTATTTCCGGAAAAGGCGACAAATCCACAGATTTATACGAAAAAGCCGACAAATTGGCGAAAGGCTTTAAGGCGACAAAGGTGGTTGAATTGGATTCAAAAGAGGAACATGAACAGTATGAGGGCGACTACATTGTAGATGAAAAAGCGCGGACATCTACGCTGTTGCCGCCGGGCGTGAAAAAGGCGGAGGCGCATTTCGGAATAGAAAACCTTATGGACCCCGACAACCTCTCAATTTTGCACCACGTCAATCAAGCGATACGCGCCCACGGAATAATGAAAAATGACGTTGATTACGTAGTCAAGGACGGGGAAATAATCATAGTAGACGAGTTCACCGGTCGTCTCATGCTCGGCAGACGGTTTAATGAGGGGTTGCATCAGGCGATTGAGGCAAAGGAACACGTAAAAGTCAAAAACGAGTCAAAGACATTGGCGACGATTACTTTTCAAAACTACTTCAGGCTGTACGAAAAACTTTCCGGTATGACGGGGACCGCGATGACCGAGGAGGAAGAGTTTCGCGGAATCTATAGGCTTGACGTGGTGGAAATCCCGACAAATAAGCCTTGTGTGAGGGTTGACCACAATGACCACATTTACAAAAACGAAAACGGCAAATACACTGCGGCAATAAGGCAGATTGAAGAATGTCACGCAAAGGGGCAACCTGTCTTGGTAGGTACTATATCTATCGAAAAGTCGGAGTATCTGTCTAAGCTGTTAAAGAAAAAGGGTATTAAGCACGAGGTTCTTAATGCGAAAAACCACGCCCGCGAGGCTGAAATAGTCGCACAGGCGGGGAAGAAAAATGCCGTTACAATCGCTACTAATATGGCGGGACGCGGAACCGATATAATGCTCGGAGGGAATGCCGAGTATTTGGCGCGGGCGGAATTGCGCAAAAAAATGAGCCGTGAGGGAATTGAAGAAGAAGTCATCGACAATGTTATTTTTGAGGCAACGGGATTTGCCGAAACCGAAGACGAAAACATTCTCAAAGCGCGGGAATCTTTTAAAGAATTATTCGATAAGCATAAAAAGGAAATAGTCCCCGAAGCAGAGGAAGTCAAGTCGGCGGGTGGATTGTTTATCCTCGGTACCGAGCGTCACGAGTCCCGCAGGATTGACAACCAGCTCAGAGGTCGCGCGGGGAGGCAAGGCGATGCAGGTGAGAGCCGATTCTTCCTGTCTCTCGAAGATGACCTTATGAGATTGTTCGGCGGAGAGCGTATTCACGGAATGATGGAAGCACTCAAGGTCGACGAGGATATGCCGATTGAAAACCGAATCCTGTCTAAGACTATCGAAAATGCGCAGAAAAAAGTTGAGGGCAGAAACTTTTCTGCACGTAAACACGTCCTTGAATTTGACGATGTTATGTCGCAACAGAGGACTACTATTTACAAACAAAGGGGCAAAGTGCTGGATGATGAGGATATAAGCGGGAACATCCGCGACATGATAGAAGAAACAGTAAAAGAAACAGTTTCGACTTTCTGTCAGGGGGATATAGTCGATGACTGGAATCTTACGGGATTGCGCGAGCATTTCCGTAGCTTCGCTCTCACCGATGACGGCGATTACGACTACAGTGCGGAGCAGCTCGGCGATGTTGATAAGCAGAGCATTGAAGATGAGCTTCTTGAACGCGCAATGAAGCGTTATGCTGAAAAAGAAGAGGAATTCACGCCCGAAATCATGCGTACAATTGAACGTGACGCATTGCTTCGGAATGTCGATACTCGGTGGATGGACCATATTGATGCCATGTCGGATTTGAAGCAGGGTATTTACCTGCGGACAATGGGCGGGGGAAAAGACCCGGTAGTCGAGTATCGCCATGAGGGATTTTCCATGTACGATGATATGATTGCCCTTATCCGCGAAGACACGGTAAGAATGATACTGACTGTTCGTAAAATGACCGAGCGTGAACAGATTATGAAAGCCTATGCCGAAAATGCCGGGGCTAAGATAACGGTTGTAAAAAAAGCGATTGAAAAAACCGGTGCGAATGACGGTTGCCCCTGCGGTAGCGGGAGAAAATACAAGAAGTGTTGCGGAATGAAATAAGAACCTGTCTTCATAAGCGATGTGCTGATAAAGTAAGCGATATTTTTCGTCAGACAAGGCAATTTTGACGATAATATCCGTTGATATTTGAGGAAAAATTAACGCAGAGTTGACGAGGGTAGCGGTGTCGGCGGCTTCGCCGTTGAGCAGGCTGCTTTAAGTCAACGGTATGGCGGAAAATTCGCCGATTTAGCAGTGCGTTTGCTTATGAAGACAGGTTCTTAAACCTTTTTTGTTTTAGCTCTTTTTAAACGCTTGTTGGTAACTCGCTCAACTCTTCCGAACAGCCAAATCATAATCGAAGCCACCGCAAGATACACAAGGGCAACAAACAACAATGGGAAGAAGGCATCATAGGTACGACTGCGTATAATGTCGCCTGCCTTTGTTAAATCTACTACTGCGATATATCCCACGACCGAAGTCATTTTGAAGAGCGAGATAAATTCCGACATATACACAGGGAAAGCTACGCGAACCGCTTGAGGAAAAGTTACCGTGAAAAATACCCCGATTTTGCCGAACCCCATGCTTCGCGCCGCTTCAATTTGACCTTTGTCTACAGTTAAAATCGCACTTCTGATAATCTCGCCGATAAATGCCGCACCATTCACCCCAAACGCAATCACGGCTACAGCGATTGCATTTATGTTGCTTTTTGCAAAAATAACATAGAACGTAATCATCAAAAGCACGACAATCGGTGTCCCCCTCAAAATCGTTACGTAAGCACTGCCAACTGCTTTTAACAATGCGTTTTTGCTCATTCTTAATCCGCAAACCCCGAATCCCAAAAGCGTAGCTAATGCGAACGCCGATATTGTGATAATTATGCTGACACACAATCCGTCAACAATCATCTTCCAACGATTTTCGTGAATTAGGTTGCGTTCAAAACCTGTTTTGACACTTTCCAAAAATCCGGGCGATTCCAACACCGAATCCACTGTGTCTTTTTGAACAGTAATCATTAAACCGTCAACGTAAACTACGTCCGAAAAGTCCACCGATTGTTTCCGCTCTTCGGTGATTGCGATGCTTGAGCCGGCAAAGTCAACTCTGACGGAATCTACCGCCGGGATGATTCCCATGAAATCCATAAGCTGAATATCAAGCTCCATTTGTACACTCTGTGCGAAACGATGCGCCATTTCAATCTCAAACCCTGTAGGAACGCCGTTTCGTATAAATGAAAATACATCGTTTGCCCCTGTTGTGGCGAATACGAGTTTGCCGTTCTCTCCGGTTGTCGGAATTTCGGGCATTTCGGGCGGCTCAAGAGTATTTAGCCAGCGTTCTGCCATATCATCATACACGCCGTTGGCACGTATTTCCCGCAAGAAATCGTTGAAACTTTCGCGGAGTTCCGGGTTAGTCTTACCGAAAATAAAAGCAGTCCCAATCTCTAACAGTGGCGGGTTCAAAACTTTCAAATCGGGATACATATGCGTGAATTTTTCCGATAACGCCGT
>WRLX01000053.1 GCA_009777415.1 Oscillospiraceae bacterium | reverse complement strand
AATACACCAATTGGCGAGATTACCGCCGCCGTCCCTGTGCCGAATGCTTCGGACAAAGCCCCGGAGTCAAATGCGTCGAAAATTTCGTCGACTGGCAGTTTGCGTTCGGTGACTTTCATTCCCCATTTTCGGCATAGCTCAATAGCAGACATTCTGGTTATACCCGGCAGAATTGACCCGGAGGTAAGCTCGGGTGTAATAACTTCGCCGTTGATTACAAAAAATACATTCATCGCGCCTACTTCTTCGATATACTTGCGCTCAATTCCGTCAAGCCAAAGCACCTGCTCATAATTTTGCGCCTGTGCTTCTTTTTGCCCCAACAAAGATGCGGCATAATTCCCGCCCGCCTTTGCGAACCCCGTCCCGCCTTTTACGGCACGGACATACTGTTCCTCAACCGCAATGCTGACAGGATTAAGCCCTGTCGAGTAATACGCACCCGACGGCGAGGTTATAATCATAAAATAATACTTGTCAGCGGGGCGAACTCCCAAAAATGCATCAACCGCAATTATAAAAGGTCGGATGTACAATGACGCGCCGACACTCCCGGGGACCCATTCGCTGTCAACCTTTATAAGTTCACTCAACGCCTCCATCACATAATCGACATCAATTTCGGGAATGACAGAACGCACCGCTGAGCGGTTCATTCTCTTAAAATTTTCCTCCGGACGAAACAGCATGATTTTGTTTTCGCGGGTGCGATATGCTTTCAGTCCTTCAAAAATTTCCTGCGCATAGTGAAACACCATTGACGCGGGTGAGAGCGAAATGTCAGTGAACTCTTGAATTCGCGCATTGTGCCAGCCTTTTCCCGTTTCATACTCCATAATAAACATATGGTCGGAAAAGATTTTGCCGAACCCCAACTGTGACTCATCATTCGGCTTGGTTTTAGGTGATGTAGTTCTTCTAATGTCCATTATTTTACCCTTTTCCTTTCTGCACAAACGTGCCATAAAAAGTTTCGTACCGCTAAGAAGCCGTCCTAAGAGCCTGTTTGGATTCTCCGTGCGAGTGGATTTTTGAGCAAATTTTTCGTCAAACAAGGCGATTTTTGTGATAATATCGGAGCTATTTGAACAAAAATCAACGCAGTGTGGCGGAGAATTTGCCAAAAATCCACGTGCGTGAGATTCCGAACAGGCTCTAATAGGAAACGTGCCGAAGAAACGAGCGGATTTCTATTAGGACGGCTTCTAAACCTCAAGAGTCGCGAAATAATCAGCCGGAGTCTCTGCCCGCCGAATCAGCTTCACGCTTCCGTCAGCTTTCAGCAATAACTCCGCCGAACGCAACTTTCCATTATAATTATACCCCATTGAAAACCCGTGCGCCCCGGTATCGTGGATTATCAAAAAGTCACCCATATCAATCTTAGGGAGCATTCGGTCAATGGCAAATTTGTCGTTATTCTCACACAGTCCGCCCGCAATGTCATACTTGTGAACAGCGGCTTCATTTTCCTTTCCCGCAACGGTAATATGGTGATACGCACCGTATATTGCGGGACGCATTAGGTTGACCGCACAAGCATCAACCCCGATGTACTCCTTATAAATGTGCTTCTCACGAATGGCACGTGTAACCAAACATCCATGCTCGGCAAGCATAAACCGCCCCAACTCGCTCATAATTGCGACATTGCCCATCCCGGCGGGGACTAACACTCTTTCAAAAGCCTTTTGAACCCCCTGCCCTATCGCGTAAATGTTGTTAGGCGTTTCCTCCGGGCGGTAAGCAACGCCGACACCTCCCGAAAGGTTGACATAGCTGAGAGAAATCCCCGTCTGCTCTTTTAACTCCGCAATCGTCTCAAACAAAATCCGTGCCAATTCGGGGTAATACTCGTTGGTGTTGGTATTGCTCGCCAAGAAAGCGTGTATTCCGAACTTTTTCGCACCCTTTGACTGCAAAAGCCTATACCCCTCAAAAAGCTGCTCCTTGGTAAAGCCGTACTTAGCCTCGCCAGGCGTGTCCATCACATTAGAATCTTGTCTAATCCTAAATTCCCCCCCGGGATTATAGCGACAAAAAACAGTCTCGGGGATTCCACCTTTGTCTTCAAGAAGCTTGTCGAGAATTTCAATGTGGGTGAAATCATCAAGATTAATATGCACTCCGAGTTTGTGAGCGAACAAAAAGTCCTCATCCGGGGTTTGGTTAGAACTGAAAATAATATCGCCGCATTTAGCTCCGAGAGATTCCGACAATAACAGCTCAGTGTAGGAGGAACAGTCAAACCCACACCCCTCCTCCATTAAAATCCGCATTATATGCGGGTTTGGCGTCGCTTTAACCGCAAAGTATTCGCGGAATCCGCCATGTTTCTCAGTCCATGAGAACGCCTCGTTTAATGCCCGTGCCTTCTCTCGAATCCCTTTTTCATCGTATAAATGAAAAGGAGTCGGATACTTTTGGGCTATTTCAGCGATTTGTTCTTTGGAAATAAATGTTTGTTTTGTTCTCATAATATAAATTATAACAAGTTTTTTTGTAAATTGCAAGTGTTTTTAGTAAAAATATACTTAACCGTATTTTAGAAAAAACATATACTAATTTTTAACAAAAATTAAGGTTTCAAGTAACCACAATCCTGTTTGGCGCAGTAAACTTTCTTGTCCTTTCCTATTTTTTTAAAAAGCGTACAATTACACTGCGGGCATCTTTCGGGAACGGGACTATCCCATGTTATAAATTTACAGTCAGTGTAATCTTCGCAGGCGAAGAAAGTCTTGCCTTTTTTCGACTTTTTGGCGAGCATTTTCTTTCCGCAATTGGGGCAATCGCCTCCGGCAGTCTGCACTATCCCCTTTGTGCCTTTACAATCGGGGAATCCGGAACAGCTCATAAACTTTCCGAATCTGCCTATTTTTATTTCCATACCCCGCCCACATAAATCACAAGTTTCGTCGGTAGGCTCGGTGGGAATCTTAACCCGCTTCCCTTCCATTTCCGATTCAGCTTTGGCAAGCGTTTGCTCAAAGTCGCCGTAAAACTCCTTTAGTACGTTTACCCAAGGTTGCTCACCGTCTTCAACCTTATCAAGGTCGGTTTCCATTTGCGCAGTAAACTTAGTGTCAACAATATTGCTGAAATGCTCCTTAAACAAATCTGTTATAACACATCCCAAAATCGTCGGCTTGAGTTGTTTTTGCAGTTTTTCGACATACTGTCTGTCAAGTATTGTAGAAATGGTCGGCGCGTAGGTGGATGGTCTGCCGATACCGTTTTCTTCAAGAGCTTTGATTAGGCTCGCTTCATTATAACGGGGCGGAGGCTGTGTAAAATGCTGATTCCCCGCCATGCTCGAAACCACGGGATTTTCACCTTCTGTGAGTTCGGGTAACGGCGAATCCGTATCTTTATCGTACAGTTTGGTAAACCCGTCAAACGCCACTGTATAGCCGCTCGCTCTGAAAAGGTATTCCTTTGCCGTAATATCCACGCTCACTGTGTTTAAAACAGCATCCGCCATTTGGCTCGCCATAAACCGCTCCCATATCAGCTTATACAAGCGGTACTGGTCGGAAGTCAACGAGGATTTAACCTGCTCGGGTGTGATTTCAATTATAGTGGGGCGGATTGCCTCATGCCCGTCCTGCGCGCCTTTCTTTTCCTTATAAAACCGCGGCTTATCGGGCAGGTATTCTTTGCCGTAAAGTTGAGATATTAACGCTGCAGAGGCACTTCGCGCTTCTTCCGAAATACGCAAGCTGTCGGTACGCATATAGGTAATAAGCCCCACTGCGCCGTGTCCGGGTACATTTACACCTTCATACAACTCTTGCGCCACTTTCATGGTACGCTTAGAAACAAACGACAATTTCCCCGATGCTTCCTGCTGCATTGTTGAGGTGGTGAACGGGGGTGCGGGCTGTTTCTTTCTCTTGGACTTTTTGACTTTGCTTACAACAAACACTGCGTTTGCCAAATTTGCAAGAATCTCATCTGCTTGCTCTTTAGTTGCAATCTCAATCTTCTGCGCTTTAGAGTTTGCCTTTGAATCTTTTGAGTTTTCATCGCCTTTTCCGGGGATTTCGATTTTTTTGCCGTCTATTTCGATTAATTTTGCATCAAACGGCTTTTTGGGCGACTTTCCGGAGGCGAACTTGCCGTCAATGCTCCAGTATTCATGAGTGATAAACGCCTCAATTTCCTTTTCGCGGTCAACAATTATTCGGACTGCGACAGACTGTACACGCCCTGCCGACAATCCTCTGCGAACTTTCTTCCACAAAAACGGCGACAATTTATAGCCGACTATCCTGTCAAGAATCCGCCTTGCTTGTTGCGCGTTGACTAAATCCATATCAACGCTCCTCGGGTTTGCCATCCCGGATTTGATTCCGTTTTTGGTAATTTCCGAAAAGCTCACTCGTATCGGCTCGCTCGCATCTAAATCAAGAATAGTAGCTAAATGCCATGAAATTGCCTCCCCTTCCCTGTCCGGGTCGGTCGCGAGGTAAACGGCTTCACTTAACTTTGCCTTAGATTTCAACTCTCTTATAACGCTTGTCTTATCTTTCATGTTCACGTAAAGCGGCTCAAAATCATGCTCCACATCAACTCCGAGCTTCGTCTTTGGCAAATCCCTGATATGCCCTACCGAAGCAATAACATTAAAATCTTTGCCGAGGTATTTCTCAATTGTTTTCGCCTTAGCGGGCGACTCAACTATTATTAACTTAGCCAACTTTTTTACCCTTGTCCTTTCTACACAAAATTATAGTACAAAGTTTCGTTTTCCCATTTTACGCAGATTTATTTTCAACATTTTTTACCCTTGTCCTTTCTACACAAAATTATAGTACAAAGTTTGATTTTCCCATTTTACGCAGATTTACTTTCAACATTTTTTTACCCTTGTCCTTTCTACACAAAATTATAGTACAAAGTTTGATTTTCTCTTAATTTCATAGCATATAATCCCCGCCGCAACTCCCGCATTAAGGGATTCTGCCCCCTGTATAGGAATGTATAGGCTTCTGTCGCATAAATCCGATACTTCCTGCGACACTCCCGCACCCTCGTTTCCTATAACTATTGCGCTTTTACCCGAAAAGTCAATCTCGCGCAATGAAACGGCATTTTTATCAATAGCAGACGAGTACAACGCATACCCCGCTTTTCTCAACAGCGGTATAACCGTTGTAAGCTTTTCTTTGTGAGTAGGCTGCCTAAATACCGAACCCGCCGATGCTCTTATTACTTTTGGGTTGTATATATCTGCCGAATCCTCCGAAAGGAATACGCCGCCAAATCCAAACGCCTCGCACGAACGAATAATCGCGCCAACATTGCCGGGGTCTTGAATACAGTCGAGAAGCATTATATGTGCGGACGATTTATAGTCGGGGTAAAGCTCTTTTCTTCCGAACATCGCAAATACCCCCTGCGGTGTACTTGTATCGGAAATATATTCGGCAATCGCATCGGTTATAACCGACACTGTCCCGTACAACCGAGTATACAACTGCGAATATTTCTTAATCGCTTTTTCGGTGAGCAACGAAGCTTTAGGTACAAATCCGCAGTCAAGTGCCTCTGAAATAAGCTTTACGCCCTCGACCACTATAAAATCGCCGGGGAATCGAAATTGCTTTATAAGCGCGTTTCTTCTCGAAATTATTTCGCTCAAAATTTTACCCTCACCCTTCTTCTTGTTTTTAACTCTTGACAACCTAATACTATTATGATAATATTTATTTATGAAATATTCTGAATTGTCAAAATTAAACGGCGAACGGGGATTTGTGTTTAATCCTCACTGCCTCACTCTGACAGGCACTGTAAACGGATACAGCGTAGTTATTCTTGATGCCTCGTCCGAATTTGTAATTGCCGTATTCGCGGAAGAACCGATAAAAAAAATGGCTCTTGATTTTCTGCCCAAGAACGCGCTTGGCTCTTTAAAAACGGAAAACGACTGCGTTATTATAAAACTTTCGGGATATATAATGTCGCAAAAAAATCTCCCGCTTTTGCTGAAAACGGCAGAAATTGCCGCAAATACCCAATTCGGCACTCCGCTCCCCATTTCTGTCAGCGTAATCGAAAATAATTCAAAAGATAAAGCACCTCCAAAAACCGAAACATCAAATCCGCGCATTATTATTACAGCCCTCGCCTGTATTACGGCATTAGCCTTAATCCTGTTTTTGCCTATGACTGTAGTGCAAAGGGCATTGCTGGCATTAATTGCGGGCGGAATAGCTTACTTCGGGCTTGTCACTAAGAACCTGTCCCAATAGGAAGTGTGCTGCAGAAACGAGCAAATTTTTCGTCAGACAAGGCGAGTCGGGTTCTAAATAAGGATTTTAGAAAAGCAGTATAGTTATTAACACTACACTGCTTTATTGATTTAGAAGCTGTATTCATAGCTCTATACTGCCGCTTTTGCTTTTTCACAAAGCGTTGTGAAACCCGCTTCATCATTAATCGCTATTTCCGAAAGGATTTTGCGGTTAAGGCTTACATCGGCTTTTTTCAACCCGTTGATAAAAGTCGAGTAGTTCATGCCATTGGATTTACAAGCGGCGGAAATCCTTGTAATCCACAGCCTTCTGAAATCCCTTTTCTTGAGCCTTCTGCTGATGTAGGCATACTGCCCCGATTTATATACCGCTTCTTTTGCGGTTTTGAACAGCCTACTTTTCCCGCCCCAATAGCCTTTGGCTAACTTTAATACGGCATTTCTTCTTTTGCGGGTCGCAAGCGCGCCTTTTACTCTTGCCATTGTATTTTATCCTCCTTAATATTTGTACTGTTCATCAGTACCCTTGCTATTTATTTGTAGGGAAGCAACGCCTTGATTTGAGCCTCGTTAGACTTGTCAATATAGGCGGAAGCACGATTAATACGCTTGCGCTTTGTATCCTTTTGAGTAAGCCTGTGACGGCGGTTGACTTGGCTGTACTTAACCCTGCCGCTCTTTGTCAGCTTAAAGCGTTTTTTCGCTCCGCTGTGAGTTTTGATTTTATTCCTCATTTTTAGATATACCCTCCTTTTTCATATTTACATTGTCGTCTTTGTTTTTATGCTGTTTCGCGGGGATTGTTGACTTTTCGGATTTAGGCAACAGCGGCGAAAGAATCACAGTGTAAAACTTCCCCTCTAATTTCGAGGGCTTACCATCTGAAATGCCGAATTCCGAACACTCCTGCTTAAACTTATCCATCAACTTACGCCCTAAGTCAAAGTGGGTGACTTCCCTGCCCTTGAACCTAATAGTAACCTTAACCTTGCTCCCCGCTTTAAGGAACTTCTTGGCGTGGTTTGCTTTAGTCGTAAAGTCATGGTCGTCAATATTAAGCGACAGCCTGACTTCCTTGAGTTCAGCCTGCTGCTGGTGCTTGCGCTGGTCCTTTTCCCGCTTGGACTGGTCAAAACGATACTTCCCGTAATCCATTATCTTACAAACGGGAGGCTTACCTTGCGGCGCAATCATTACAAGGTCAAGGTTAGCTTTATCGGCAATGCCTTGAGCATCTCTCCCGGACATGACCCCGAGAGGTTCGCCGTCTTCAGCGACCAAACGTACCTGTGGCTCGCGGATTTCGTTGTTGACAGCTAAATTGTTCTTGCTGTTGTTCTTGTTGTTGATAAAATTACACCCCCTGCATATGCATAATAGATAATAGACCTCCACGGAAACTCACCGCAAGTGGATGTCTAAATAGCAAAAGCATAGGAAATTCCCATGCTTAAAAAAATTCATATATAACAATAAAGAATTTTCATAAACAGCCTGCAAGCTTTGGCGAGTCAGGCGCGGGGATTTCCGCTTTCGTTTACTTAACTTTGATTAGTATATACCATGTTTTTCGATTTGTCAAGTGTTTTTTAAAAAAAATAAAAAAAATTTTTTGAATTTTTTCTGAAAACCTCTTGACATTCTTCAAAAAGTATGTTAATATGTCCATGCTGTTCTAAAGACGGTGGGCATTTGTGATGTGTAAGTCCCGCACGAGGAATGGGGTTATAGCTATAAGTATACCCTTTCTTTTCTTTAGGAATCCAAATCTGAAGAATCGAAAGTTTTTTTATTGAAAGCGGCTATTTCTACGAGAACAGCTCTATATTAGCTTTATATCTAAAAGAAAGGAGATGTAATATGCCGAGCAAGAAAATTTTACAACAAAAGGAAAAGCAGGTTGCCGAGCTTGCCGAAAGGCTGAACAATTCGATTTGCGGAGTCCTTGCCAATTACAAAGGCATCAATGTTGCCGATGATACCAAGTTGCGTAAATCAATGCGGGAATCGGGCGTAGATTATTTCGTAGTGAAAAACTCGATTTTAAAACGCGCCTTTGAGAAAGCGGGATTAGACGGACTTAACGAACACCTCACCGAGGAAACGGCAATCGCGCTGTCCAAGGATGACATTATAATCGCGCCGAAATTGATACACGGGCAAGTTGAGGACTCAAAAGGTGTGTACTCTATCAAAGCGGGGTTCATTGAGGGTAAAGCGGTTGACGCGGACACTATCATTGAATACGCCAAACTGCCGAGCAAGGAAGTTCTTATATCGAAGTTGCTGTTCGTGCTTCAATCGCCGATGCAAAGGTTGGCAATCGCAATCAACGAGATTGCAAAAAAATCCGGCGGGGAATCGGGCGGGGAATCGGGCGACCCGACGGAATCTGCGGACAATACTGCCGCATAGCTAAATGCCAATCGGCATTTGCGACAAAAACAGTATTGATAAATAAACTTGAAAGTAGCCTGCGTAAATACGCGGCTTAAAGAAACTTTCAATCGGCGCACTTTTGCGCAGAAAGGGATTAGGTAAAAATATGTCTGAAAAAATTACAAAATTAGTAGAAGAGGTAAAGGCTTTATCGGTTTTGGAGCTTAATGACTTCGTAAAAGCTCTTGAGGAAGAATTCGGCGTTTCGGCGGCGGCAATGGTAGCGGCAGGTCCTGCAACAGGCGGCGGCGCAGCGGCTGAAGAAAAAACCGAATTTGACGTAGTTCTTGCAAGCTTTGGTGACAAGAAAATGGATGTTATCAAAATAATCAAGGAAGTTACCGGATTAGGCTTGAAAGAAGCTAAAGAATTTGTTGAATCGGCACCTAAAGCAGTCAAAGAAGGCGTTTCCAAAGCGGAAGCGGACGAACTTAAAGCTAAGATTGAAGCTTCGGGTGCGGTTGTTGAATTAAAGTAAGAAACCGGAATAAAAAATGCCGCCTTTGTGTAATTCAAAGGTGGCATTTTTTTGCCAAACAAGAGATAAGCTTTAAGCTTTTTTCTTTTTTTCGATGTCTGCCAATGCTTCTTTGCGCGACAATCCAATCTTACCCATATTATCAATCTTGATAATCTTTACGATGATTTCATCGCCTTCATTGCATACATCTTCAACCTTTTCAACGCGGCGGTTTTCCAACTCGGAAATATGCACCATTCCCTCTTTACCGGGTGCAAACTCCACAAACGCGCCGAAGCCCGTTACTCGCACGACCTTGCCCTTGTAAATCGCGCCTATTTCCGGCTCTGCGACAATCGCGTCAATCATATCAATACAAGCCTGCGACTTTTCATAGTCAAGCCCGCAAACAAATACGTTACCGTCGTCGTCAACATCAATCTTAACTTCAAAATCGGCAGCAAGCTTTTGAATAACCTTCCCACCCGTACCGATAACCTCGCGGATTTTGTCAACAGGAACTTTAGTACCGAGCATCTTAGGCGCGTACTTGTTGACCTGCGCCCTCGGCTTATCAATCGCCTTGAGCATTACCTCATCAAGTATATGAATCCTCGCCTTGTGAGTTGTCTCAATCGCCTCCTTGATAATCTCGGGAGTGAGTCCGTCAATTTTCAAGTCCATCTGAATAGCGGTAATACCCTCATGAGTTCCGCCGACCTTGAAGTCCATGTCGCCGAAAAAGTCTTCCACACCTTGAATGTCAATCATGGTCATCCATTCATCGCCTTCGGTAATCAACCCGCATGAAATCCCCGCAACAGGGGCTTTAATAGGAACACCCGCATCCATAAGAGACAGCGTTGAGCCGCAGATTGCCCCCTGCGAAGTTGAGCCGTTTGAACTCAGTATTTCCGACACAAGCCTAATCGCATACGGAAACTCCTCAACAGGCGGAATTACAGGCTCAAGTGCCCTTTCAGCCAATGCACCGTGACCTATCTCACGCCGCCCCGGACCGCGACTGTTCTTAGCTTCTCCAACCGAATAAGGCGGGAAGTTATAGTGGTGCATATACCGTTTGGAATCCTCATCGTCAAGCCCGTCAATCCTCTGCGAATCGCTGACCGGACCGAGAGTTGTAACCGTCAATACCTGTGTCTGCCCTCTTGTAAACATTCCCGAACCGTGAACCCGCGGAAGAACCGCGACCTCCGAGTGCAGAGGGCGAATCTCATCCAACCTGCGTCCGTCAACCCGCTTTTTATCGTCCAACAGCCAACGGCGTACTACATACTTTTGCAGCTTGTAAATGCATTCATCGATAATGACTGCCTTGTTTTCAACTTCGGGGAGAAATTCCGTGCAAGTGTCAAATTTAGCGTGAATCTCGTCTGCAATCGGCTGCAACCGCTCCTCACGGACGTTCTTGTCGTTAGTGTCAAGCGCATACCTGATTTTATCAACGGCAAAATCAGAAACAGCCTTGAACAAACCTTTATCGACCTCCTGTGATTCAAAAGCGGCCTTCGGTTTACCGATTTGCGCAACAATATCATTTATAAAAGGAATCAAAGAACCGGTTATTTCAGCATGAGCCGCATTAATCGCATCAATCATGACGTTGTCGGCGACTTGATTCGCACCCGCTTCAATCATGACAACTTTCTTCTCACTTGAGGCGACTACCAACTGCAAGTCGGACTTTGCCCGCTGCTCCGCGTTAGGCATAAGCACAATCTCACCGTCAACCAATCCGACAAATATTCCGCCGATAGGCCCGTTCCAAGGAATATCGGATATTGCAACCGCAATTGACGCGCCTATCATACCCATTATTTCCGGTGAGCAATCGGGTTCAACCGCCAACACAGTCATTACTAACGCAACATCATTGCGCATATCACTCGGAAACAGCGGTCTCATAGGGCGGTCAACCACCCTTGAGTTAAGAATCGCTTTTTCGCTCG
>WRLX01000052.1 GCA_009777415.1 Oscillospiraceae bacterium | reverse complement strand
CGATTATTCTCACGGGATTAAGATATGCACCCTTGTCCCGTATTTCAAGCAAAACTGTCACTTCCGGGTCATGTACATCGACTTTCAAGTGAGGAAACGCCTCCAAAATCGCGCCGCCCAACTCTCTTTGAATTTCGGGAGTTTTCATCGGGAACGCTTTATCCGAACGCTTTGCCTCCACTTTAAAAGTCTTCGCATATTTGAGAGAGTCTTCCAAATACGTCATTCCGCTACGGGTAATTACGTCAAAATCTTTAGGGAACACCGCACACCTTTGAATCGCCGCTACCCCGAATACTTTTGACAATCGCTGTACCGCTTGCTCCGTTACTATGCTTTCGGCTTCAGTCGATTCAAGCAAATCAAGCGGCTCAAGCATCTCAATATACAGAGTTGACTGAATACTTTCGTACTTAAATTGCCCTAAGTCAAACAAAGCTTTTTTTACATTTTTAATAAGAATATTCTCAAAAGTCCGCTTGTTTAATCCCTTGAGTGCAATTTCGCCGTATTTTGCCATTATTATTTCCTTTATTTTGCCCATCTCTTTATCCCCTTTTCTAATACTTCTAAAAAAACGTCAACCTCATCGATTGTATTATGCCAACCGAAACTGACTCGGATTGCTGTGTCAATGTCCTTTGCATTAATGCCGTATGCGGGCAGTATTCGGCTTTTCTTCCCCCTTGCGCAGGCTGAACCGCTCGAAACATATATCCCGTGTTCGGCAAGGAAATGCAACATAATTTCGCTTTTTACGCCACAGGAAAAGTTTACAATATCGGGTATGCTGTTACGGCTGTTAATTTGCAGGTTTAGTCGGCTTAGCCCGTCTGTTAATTTTTTGTGCAATTCCCCGCTGTCTGTCGAACTCCCTTTTAAAGGGCGAGGGACAACCGCTGCCTCCGCAAATGCGGCTATAAGTGCGGCAGGCTCTGTCCCGGGGCGGATTCCTTTTTGCTGCCCCCCGCCGAACATCATGGGATTAAGCCTTATTTTTTCTTTTACGTAAAGCCCGCCTACTCCCGGAAGTCCGCCCGTTTTATGCGCCGAAAGGCTTATCATGTCGGCATTCATCCGCACTTTTTTGAACCCCTGCACCCCGTCAACATGGACAATACAGTCGGGAAATCTGCCTTTTATTTCAGAGTAAATCCGCGCAGTGTCTATTGTAAATCCCGTTTCGCCGCAAACTGCCGTCATGCTGACTAATGCGGTATTTTCGCAAACGGCACTTGCAATGTCCTCAAGCGGCGATACTCTTACCGATTTGTATTCACCGTTTTGGCAAAGTCTGTCAATAACATTGCTCACGCTCGGGTGTTCAATCGCGGTGGTTACTATTTTAGTTTTTCCGCGCGACTTGATTGAATTTATAATGGCAAGGTTGTTGCTTTCGGTTGCCCCCGATGTGAATATAAGGGTACTTCCGCCGTTGTTTTCGGGCAATTGCCGAAGTATCGTATCACGCGCGGCGGTTATAGCCTTCTCGGCTTCTATTCCGCCCTTATGGAGAGCCGCCGGGTTGCAAAAATTTTCCGTTACAACCGCACTAAAGGCGGCTATTGCACTTTTGTGCGGCTTTGCCGAAGCTGCGTTATCAAAATAAATCATGTGTTACAGTATACCATTGATAATATAAAAAGTAAAGGGATTTGCAAACTAAAAATTTTTATCTGCCGATTCCGCTTCTGTAAACTCCCTTTACTTTCAAACGGAAATGTGATACAATACGACAGGGAATGTAAGGTAACACCGCAGGGCAAGCCCTGCACCCCTCGCCTGCGGGCGAGAGAGCCGCCCCAAGGGGCGGGGTATTACACCCTTACTTCCAATAAAAATTGAAAGGATATAATAGTTTGAAAATAAATCAAGAAAGGAACGTGGTAAACCGTGCCGGGGAGCCTAAAGAACCCGTGATACCAACACTTAATACCGATGAAAAGCGTGAACTCGCAAAAGGTGACTTTCCTGTCGGGGAATGCGGGGAATTCCTAAACTATAACGTCAAGAGCCTTTTTGACGAACTGTTCCAGAAGACGAAGCTCAAGAAAGGGGAGGTGTTTGAGAGAGCCAATATTGCGGCTTCATACGGATACGAAATAACCGGAGGGAAGAAAATCGCAACCCGCGATTATTATCTCAGCCTCGCTATTGCCATGTCGCTTGACCTCTCAACGACCATGAAAGTGTTGGAAGTCGCATTCGGGGGCGGATTATATGCGGGGGAAGAGCGTAATTTCATCATAAGAAGAGCAATTGAGCGAGGATACAGTGTCCAAAGAACCAACGACTACTTGGAAGAATTAGGGTGGCTTCCGTTAGATACCGGAAACATCTGAAAAATTTTTTCATTTTTACGCTATCAGCGTAAGACTTATTAACTTTGTTGTGTTATCCTTGCATAAGAAGCCGTTTCGGCTATGAACACAACAGGGGAGGGAATTATTTTGGATAGAGTTGAGTTTCAGCGGGATTATCACGAAATACTCAAGAAGGAAGTATTAAAAGCGGGGATTCCGCATGAATTGACCGAAAGGTTTTTTGTTGACAGTTGTGTCAAGGAAGGCAGAGTCTACTTTGTTGCCCGAAAATCGGATGAAGTTCGCGGTGTCTTGCGAGTGACCGCGACAGAGGGGGGCGAGAATGCCGCTAAAGAAGCCGCGATTTTATCAAGGCTTGACCATCCGGCAATCCCAAAGGTCTTGTACTCTACAGAACATAACGGGCGCGCTTTTCTCGTGCGGGAGCATTTTAAGGGAGACGACCTTAACAAATACATTTTTAAACGCGGAACGCTTTATCGCGAGCATTTACTCGATATTATCCTGCAATTATGCGATTTGTTGAGCTATCTGCACAAACAAAGTCCCGCCGTAATCCATCGGGATATTAAGCCGGAAAATATCATCGTTTACGGCAAAAATAATGTAAAGCTGATTGATTTCGGCATTTCACGGAAGTTTCGTGAAAAGGCAAGCGAATCCGAACGTGACACATATGTAGCGGGGACAGAGTTTTATATATCTCCGGAACAGCGCGGCAATGAGCAAACCGATAATCGGGCGGATATATATTCCCTCGGCATTACAATGATTTTTATGGCTACGGGTAAGACAGACAAGGAAAATTTACGTAAGAGCTACCCTTATAAGGAACTCATTCCCGTTATAAAAAAGTGCATTCAAAGAGACCGTGAGCGACGTTTTAAAACAGCGGCACACCTTAAACGCAGGCTCAAATGGATTCGCAACCGAATGACGCTGAAAATCCTGTTGAGCGTGTCAGCCGGGATTATCATAGCGGGCACTTTCTTTTTCGGGCTCAACACAGGTCACGATGAGGTTGGCTATGAACGCGGGCTTGAAGACGGATTCCAAAACGGCATAGATTTTATTATGGATGCCCCTGCAAGGAAAAACGAGATTTTTTCCGAAGAAGAACTATATGAACCCATTACTTTCGACAGTTGGTATCTTGATATGGCGGTGCGGAATATATTGGGCGTGGCTCAGGATTATGTGATTTATCGTACTCTTTTAGTGTCAAGAGTAAGAGAACTGAGCGTCTACGGAAGAAGCATTGTCCACCCCGACCAAAACGAAAACGGCTTAGTCAAGGAGCATATCGGGCGCGGTGCGGTTAATTATCATGCGGACAATGCATGGTTTGTCGGTGACAGAGGCGACATTGCCTCGCTTGATGAGATTCCGAATATGTACTATATGTTCAGGATTGAACTGTCATCACAGTCAATTGCCGATTTAACGCCGCTTACGGGAATGAAGCTCGAAACAATTGTTCTTGCCGACAATTACATCGGGAATTTAGTCCCATTGAAAGATATGGTGACGTTGCGGAAATTAGATGTCTGCCAAAATCCGCTAAGGGATTTAACGCCGATTTCACGGTTGCTGTCGCTTGAATACCTTGACATAAGCCAAACACAAGTAACTGATTTAAGTCCGATTGTTGAGCTCACAAAGCTCGAAACGCTGAGTTTAGTCTACACGGATGTAAGCGACATCGGCGTGTTGTCGTCTCTGACAAATCTGCGGGAAGTCGATGTAAGCCATACCTCGGTAACGGATTTAACACCGCTTATTCGTGCGGGAGAGCCTATTACAGTGCGGTGTGCCGGGCTTCCCGACGCGGTGATTGACATGGTTAGAGGGGTTGACGGGATTGTTCTTGTTGAGGGGTAGGGGGTTGTTGGACTATATCCAATATCATCATTATGACCATACCTTTCTGAGGCACAAAGCCTCCATGAATAAACCTGTCAAGCGGACTGCTCACCAGCGAAGCCGGTGACACCTCCGCTATTATTCAAACTTATTCCTTTCAACAAAAACATTCCCCATTACCCTCAAACAACCAAACAGGGTTATTCGCCGCAACCTCAAACCCCACCCGATACCGTTTCAAAACCTTAGTAACATCATCGCTCTCACTCGCAAACAACACATCCTCGCCGGCACGAACAACCACACTCGGCATCTGCCATAAAAACGGCTCGCTGTAGTCATTCGACAAGAACAAACCCTTAGTACTGATTACTCTGTCGGTAGGGTTGTGGATTTCGATAACATCATAATCGCCAACCGTAATAATCCTGATTATAAGATTATCAGGTATCGGCTCATTCCACGGTCGATGCGAAAGAAGGCCAATATCACGGTTTGGGTCAATGGACGGGTGACTGTCTATAACGGTAAGAACTCCGGGTGAAAAGTTGTGTACTATATTAAAAGTAGTCTGCCCGGTAAACGGCTCTATGAGCGTGTTTTCACCGACATGAACGTCACCGTTATACATCGATGCGGAATCAGTCCACGCACCTACGGCAAATACAGGACGTGCCGGACTAAACGGTTCATGGTGCTGATTTTCGGGGAGACTCCACCTGTTTTCGGGAGGAGCAAGCCATGTTCCGACAGGTCTGTAAGCGGCTTCGTTGTCCAAATGAAAGGTGTTACCATAGACTTGATTTCGCTGACCCGACTCCATTGTTTTGTATAACGCCCAGTTCTCGACAATTGCTCGGAGGACTTTGTTTCCGTCACGATAAAAAGAGTTAAAACGAATTATTGTATCATTGCCGCCGTTTTTAATCAGGCAGGTAGAGGAGTTCGCGCCTGTAACTCCCTCACCGTACATGATGTTGTATTCAACGATTGTTCCGTATGTCCCGCCCTTGATGTCAACAGGCTCGGCGGCGATTCCGGGACCTAAAACATTGTGGGAAATGACGTTGTTGTTACACGCCAATGAGTACGCTGTCACATCTTCAAAACTGCCAACGTAAATCCCCTCACCGTATCTTGCATCATGTAATCCCGTATTGGTAATCTTGTTGCTCACCACGATATTATCGGAGCTTCCGTCTCTGAAATGAACGGCTTCTTGCCCAATCCCGAAAACATGACAGCCACGCATAATCGAGTAGTTGGAATTATCAAAAATCACGCCTTTTTGACCGCCCTCAATTTCCAAGTCTTGTATAATCCAATAATCACTTTCCCAAATATGCAGCACCGTCCCGACTGTTATGTCGGCACTACGAAAATGTGCCGGCTCGTGTGGATTTTCGCTTCGCAAGACAATTGGGTTTTGTGCAGTTCCCGAACGATTATGAGTACGGATTGCCGCCGCACGCTGATTCCAATAGACATTTTCAACCTCATACTCGCCGCCTGTAACAACGATTTCATCTCCCGGAAGAGCATTTTCCACAGCCGCTCTTATATCGGCGACAGTGGATACTTTTATGGTACGTAAAATGCCTTTAACAGGCTCTGTTCCGGGAATTGGCGTTGTTGCTTGCGATGTTGTTTGCGATTGAAAGCCCGCGGACTCTTCATAGCTTCCACCTGTTATGACTGCCGACAACAGGGCAATCGCCGTGAAAATTGCGAAAAGTTTATTCATGATAGGGACTACTCCTTATAAATTTCTTTGTTTAATTATGCCATATATTTGCATACTTGTCAAGTCCTTTCTTATAAAATTTTACTTTTTCATAAAAGGCAAATATTTTCACCATGACAATTTAGTTAATGACTTGACAAGTCACGTCAATGGTGGTACAATGTGAACACAGCATAAATGAGAGCCGGAAAGGAATGGGATAAAAGTTTGAAAATAAATCTGAGGTTGTGCGGGGAAACGCACTTTCATGGCTTGTTGGATCTGGAAAGGAATGGGGTAAAAGTTTGAAAATAAATCTGAGGTTGTGCGGAAAACGAAGCTTTCAACGGCACATTTGTGCAGAAAGGGCATGGGTAAAAAGATGAAAAATAAAATTTTAGCCTTACTTATTACAGTGGCGGTTTTGCTCACGGCGGCATTGTCGCCAATCCCATCGACCGCCAATGAAAAGACAGAAGCAGACTGTATTTCGGGTGAAGTAATCGCACCTGCGCGTTCATTGACGGAGGCGATTGAAATTTCAAAAGCATACGGGCTTGAGTTGAAGTCCTACGCTTACGAAATTGCGGTTTTCATTGCCGATAATCCCGAGCAATCAATCAAACAAAGTAAAACAATAACAACAGCGGCGGCAACTGCAAGAGTGGTACAGAGTAACGGCAAACTCCCGACACTACATCGTAACTTTACATACGAAACATCGGAATACAAGAGCGTTCCTGTCTATTGGCAGGCTTCAAATTCACAGTGGCATCATAGTGAAATGGACAATGCGCGAGCATGGGAGCGTTCAACAGGCGCAGGCGTAACAGTGGCAGTTATTGATACAGGTATTGATGTTGAACACCCGATGTTAAAAGAACAAATTTTGCTCAACTCTTATAATTCGCAAACAGACGAAATCGGAATACAGTACGTAAACGACGACCACGGTCACGGAACTCATGTCGGCGGCATTATCGCGGCCTCAAACAAAACCGGTACGAGTTTCAGCGGGGTTGCACCCGATTCAAAACTATTGGTAATAAAAGCAAATGAACCTGGAACAGGTGCATTTGAGTTGGTCTCGCTTTTGCGCGGAATAAACTACGCGGTTGAAAACGGCGCGGACATTATTAATTTAAGCCTCGGTCGAAGCTTTGACGGTGGCGAAGACGAACTTGAACACGCGACTATACAAAATGCCGTCAACAAAGGCGTAACGGTAATTTGCTCTGCGGGGAATGACAAAAACGACAATGCCTCCTATCCCGCCGCTTACCCTGAATCAATAGCCGTTTCGGCGACAATGCAAGGGCGAAAATTTGATAACAGCTATTCCAACAAAGGCTCGCAAATCGACATTGCCGCACCCGGGACGAACATTCTTTCGGCTGAACCGGGCGGCAACTCTGGAAAAAGAAGCGGAACATCAATGGCCGCGCCTAATGTTGCGGGAAAAGCGGCTTTGATAAAATCAATCAATCCCGATTATAATGCCGGGCAACTGCGGGAAGCTCTCTTGCTGACAGCCGCGGATGCGGGCGATGCGGGGCGCGATGATTATTACGGTTACGGAATTGCTAATTCGTATGCGGGGGTACTCGGGACAGATGCTCTTTGCAAAGTAACCTACAACTTTAATTACGGCGGACGTACTCCTGTAAGCGTTTATGTTATACCGCAAAATACACTGTTTGAGCCATATGAACCTCTCCGCACAGAGTATGTTACTACGGGTTGGTATAATAACGGCAGTTTGTTTGGTTTCAATACCAAAATTACGGATGACATTACTTTATATGCAGAGTGGGTTCAATTATCAGACGGTATGTATGCCGCCGAGTTCCCCGACATAAATTTCCGCCGCGCGGTATTGTGGCAGATAAATGAACTTTACAGCGGCAAAAGAACATCCAAAGACATGGTGAGCCAAGATGAAGCAATGCTTGCGAAAGTTACCGAGTTGAATATCAGAGGCATGGATATCAGTGACGTGGCAGGGATTGAGCATTTTACGGGACTTTTGCGGTTGTCGGCAAATTACAACCGATTGAGCGTGATTGATGTAAGCGCGCTTACGGATTTGGAATTTATGTCGTTAAGCGGCAATCAATTGAGCGAGCTTGACATAGCAGGTTGTGACAAGTTGCATTTTCTTGATGTCTCATTTAACTACTTTGAATCGGAACAAAGTATCATCGGGCTTGAGACAATAAAAGATAGGCTTACACTCATCTTTTATCCTCAAAAAAATATGTTTCCGGTATGCGGCAAATGTGAAATCTGCGAACATTGGGAGCATCCTGCATTAGGTTATGTACGCGGCGAACCGATTACAATTTTTGACGCGCTTGAAATACTGAAAGATATTGTAGGAATGAACGGCGCAATCAGCAAGTGCGGCAATTCTCTGTGGGCATCGCTAATCACTTTGGAATCGCAAAAAGCGGGTAGACCATCGATATTTGACGTGCTTGAAATTTTGAAGTATTTAGTTGGGATGGATACAGATTGGCACTAAGAACTCTAAAAAGCCCGTTTCACATTCGTGAAACGGGCTTTTTCAATAGACCTCTTGCGTAATCAAAAATGAGTGGATTTGCCTATTCAAACGGCTTCTTATATCCTGCCTTTTCAACATTAACATCACTGCTTTCACCGGGTCGGACTTTTCGCGCGAATACAGCGAGCCTTGTATCAACATCAGCACCCAAAGGCCAATAACAGGTCGAAAGAGTTAGGATTTTATCGCCGTGTTCAATATCAACATCGGTAAACAATACGCTTCTGTCAATTACATTTGGTATATAGTTGTTAAATTCGTCTTTTGTGTAAAATTCGTGAATGTTCCACTCAAACACCTCGCCGAATTCTTCTTGAGTGTTAAACAGCACAACGGCGAAAACCTTCCACTCCATTTTCTCATACAGGGTGTCAAATCGGATTACCGGGTTTTCCTTATAAAATTCAAGAGAGCCGTGAACCGTGCTTTTGTAATAGTCGGTCAGAGCGGAAAATTTTTCACCGGTTGTCATGTTATGTCCATATAAAACCGTGTTGTCCGAAATGTCAAGTCCGCTAAACTTATTTCTTGAATCGGCGAATATCCACCCGCTTTTGCTTTCGCTTTTTTCAAAATCACGGTTAAGATAAAACGTATCATCATCGAATTGAAGCACAGGGTAATCAATCCTGTCGTCAATTTTAATATAGCCCACCATGTCGCTGTTTTGCCTATACAGCTCCGCGTACTCGGGGAGAACGGCGAGTGCATCTGTCGTAGCGGGATAATCATCGTTGCCGTCATTGTCTGTAAGACTGCTCGCGTTTGGGTGTTCTGCAATGTCTTGACCAATCATATTAGGTAAAAGCACCACGGTCGCCGCAATCACAACGCAAGCCGCCAACGCACCGGAGAGCAACACCATATTTTTTCTCATATAATCCACCCCTCCGCGCTCTGCCCGGTTAATTACTTCCCGAAAAATTCTTTCTTTTGCCGCGCTGTTCGGCTCAATTTTACTAAACACCTGTGTAATTTTGTTGTTATCATTGTTCATAGTCGTCACCTAACCTTTCTCTTAATATTTTTCGCGCCTCGTGTAAATGATTGCGGACAGTGGACTGTGGCTTTTTCAGCATCTTTGCAATTTGAACGCTTGTATACCCCTCGAAATAATACAGGCAGACTACCGACTTATACTTATTCGGCAGATTCAACACTGCATCGGTTATATCGTCAGCCTCGGAAAGACTGTCCGACTTTTTGTCCCGTAAAGAATTTGAATAGTCCTCCAAGTCTTCGCGTGTCCGCCACCAATGTTTTAAGCCGTCTTTGCAGATGTTAATTGCCGTTCGTATAAGCCATGCCTTTTCATGCTCCTCACTTTGAAAAGTTTTGTCGCGTTTCAGCATTTTTACAAAAGTGTCTGCTGCCGCATCCTCGGCATCGGCGGCATTTTTCATGTAGGTAAAACATACGCGGTATACCATATTAATATGGCGGCAATATATTTCGGCAACCTCCGCGCTTGACTCTATTGGATTTACTATATACATAAGTTTTGAACCCTCCTAACAATAATACGATTTACGAACTCAATCTGTCGGATGAATTTAAAAAATTTTTCATAGCGTTTCCGTGAAAGTTAATTATATAGTCGATTAACTTAAGAATCACTAAATCTTTGCGGAAAATTTTTCGCCATACTGCGTTGAATTTTGCTTAAATATCAGCGGATATTCGCACAAAATTCGCCTTGTCTGACGAAAAATCTTCACGCAAATCTTCAAGCACTTCTTAAATTAAACGACTATATCAGTAATATTACGCCTAATTTTCTCAACCGTCCCAACTTCATTTTTCAAAGCGAAGTATTGAGAATTTAACCGCTGTAAATCAGCGTTCAGCGTTTCTCTTTACGGCTTTCCATTTTGTAATCAGCGGCAGTTTTTTCGGCTCATACAAGAGATTTGCTATACAACATCACCCGATTACATTAGGCATCCCAACCAAATACTTCAATATTTCCAACACGTCAAATATCCCCGGTTCACCACTTGTTTGTGAGTTTTCGGTAATAAGTGCGGCGGCGAGTGCGTCATCGCAGTTATCAATTACGCCGTTAATCCCGACAAGATACTTGAGAATCTCAAGCGCGTCAAAAATGGTGACTTCTCCGTTTCCTGGTGAAACAATTTGACCAAGTGTCGGAGTGTAGAGTATCACGCACCATGGCAATTCCGCTTGCAGGGCTTTTATTTTCGCCATACCTATCGGATTGTTACGCAAATCCAGTACTTCAAGATTTTTTAACGGGAATAAGACTGAAACATTGCCGATTTTATTATCGCCCAAGTGCAATTGTTTCAGATTTACCATTTGGCTTAAAGGGGATATATCGACAATTTCGTTATTGCCGAGGTTCAGCCGCTCTAAATTCGTAAAATCTTCCAAAGGTGTAATGTCGCTTATTAGGTTTTGAAGTAGGTTTAGTCTTGTTAAATAGGTATTAGACAGTTCGCCGTTTTCCGTCATTTCGCGAAGCTGTTCATTTGTTATTCCTTTATTAGGAAGGTTGACTTCAAATTCGCTGTTGCGGAGAGGGTAATCATCTCCGCCTCCGCAAACCTCGCACCCGTCACAGTCATCGAAATACCCGCAACGGCGGCAACAAACCGCTTCATCGCCGCATAATTCGCAAGCGGGAACTTCATAACACTCGTGGATTTCATCGGCGGGAAAGGTCACGTGACACTTTCCGCAGTACAAATAAGGGCTACGCTCTCTCTCGCAAATCTCGCACCCGTCACAGTCATC
>WRLX01000051.1 GCA_009777415.1 Oscillospiraceae bacterium | reverse complement strand
ATAATCGTAAACGGAAACGACCCTTGGCACGCGGCTCGAATTGTAACGAACGGAAACCCGGCGAATGCCGATGCAGAAGAAATTTATAAGTATTTAGTTAAAGCAAGCGGCACTTTGGGCGGCTTGTACAACTGGCAATAATTTAATTATGATTAGGAGGAAAATATTATGAAAAAAACAATATCTATGTTGGTCGCGGTTGCGATGCTCTTTTCGATTGCAGGCACGGTGGTTGCCGAACCGGATATGTACGCCGAACCGGAAATTTATTATAATTATTATGACCGTGATATTAAAATGACCGATGAAATGCTCGCTGAAATGATAGAAAACGGCGATATCCCGGCAACTGTTAACAGCTTGCTCATTTTGAACGGCAATATCACAAACCTTGCCCCTTTAACTGCATTGACCGATTTAAAAGTATTCGCTATGTTTACTGACGCCGATGAGTTGGATATTACTCATCTAAGCGAATTGGAAAATTTTGAAATGCTTGGAATAGCCTCAACCCTTAACGCTACAAGTGGCAAGTGTTTAAGCGTAGACCTCACGCCGCTAAGTTCATTGAAAAATTTACAAGCTTTAACATTGGTTGACATTCAAATAGATGACAATGGTCTTAGTGTTATCAGCGAGCTTACTGAATTATATGACTTGCTTTTGCGCTGTAACGGAATTACCGATGTATCCCTTTTAAGCAACTTGACGAAATTAACAAGATTGGATTTGGAAGATAACCTAATTACCGACATTTCGCCTTTAAGCAGTTTGACGGGATTGCTGAGATTGGGATTGGAAAGGAATCTAATTACAGATGTGTCGCCTTTAAGCAGTTTGACAAATTTGACGGAGTTGAAGCTAAGGGATAACGCAATTACCGATGTATCACCTTTAAGCGGTTTGACGGACTTGACGGCGTTGGATTTAAGGAATAACGCAATTACCGATGTATCGCCTTTAAGCGGACTAACAAAATTGGAGTATTTGTATTTGAGTGACAACAATATAAGTGACATTACTCCTTTAAGAGGGTTATTGGAATTGAAAACACTGAGAATAAGCAACAACCCTATCATAACACCGGGACGCATCCTCTCAAATCGTGAAGTCACCATCTTCGATGCCCTCGAAATTTTGAAATCCCTCGTAGGCATTGATAACCTAATTGACACTTGCGATATTGCGCGAAATGCGGCGTTGATTACGGAGGAGTCCAAAGCGACAGGCGAGCCTACTATATTTGATGCTTTGGAGATATTGAAGTGTATTGTTGGTATGGATAATGCTATAGACGGGTAGGTATGGAAGTTAGGGGGATGCGATTTGTATCCCCCTAAATGTCTTAATTATTTAAGATTGATGTTTTCGATGCGCTTGCGATTCAGAGTTATTCAATCGGCAACACAAGCATAATCGTAAACGGAAACGACCCTTGGCACGCGGCTCGAATTGTAACGAACGGAAACCCGGCGAATGCTGATGCAGAAGAAATTTATAAGTATTTAGTTAAAGCAAGCGGCACTTTGGGCTGGTTGTACAACTGGCAATAATTTAATTATGATTAGGAGGAATCATATTATGAAAAAAACAATATCTATGTTGGTCGCGGTTGCGATGCTCTTTTCGATTGCAGGCACGGTGGTTGCCGAACCGGATATCTATAGTTATGGTTATTTTGGGCATGATTTTGAAATGACCGATGAAATGCTCGCCGAAATGATAGAAAATGGCGATATCCCGGCAACTGTTAACAGGTTGCTCATTTTGAACGGCAATATCACAAACCTTGCCCCTTTAACTGCATTGACCGATTTAAAAGTATTCGCTATGCTTACTGACGCCGATGAGTTGGATATTACTCATCTAAGCGAATTGGAAAATTTAACGCACCTTGCTATTAGTGGTGGTTATGAGATTGCCGGGAATGATGGACGTTTAAATGTAGACCTTTCACCATTAAGCTCATTGAAAAAATTACAATTTTTAGTATTGGGTTTTGTTCCAATTGACATTGACACTCTCATGGCTATTGGTGAGCTTACTAACTTAGATGGCTTGTTTTTGAGTCGTAACGAAATTACCGATGTGTCACCTTTAAGCGGTTTGACAAATTTGACAATGTTGGATTTGACTGACAACAATATAAGTGAACTTGCGCCTTTAAGCGGATTAGTGAATTTGAAGAATTTGTATTTGAATGACAACAATATAAGTGAACTTGCGCCTTTAAGCGGATTAGTGAATTTGAAGAATTTGTATTTGAATGACAACAATATAAGTGACCTTGCGCCTTTAAGCGGGTTAGCGAATTTGGAAACCTTGGGTGCACGCAATAACAATATAAGCGACATTGCTCCTTTAAGAGGGTTAATGAAATTGGAAGATTTGTATTTGGATGACAACAATATAGGTGTCCTTACTCCCTTAGACAGAGTGTTTTTAAATCGTTTGTATACGGTGAGAATGCGCAACAACCCTATCATAATACCGGGTTATGTCCTCTCAAATCCTGAAGTCACCATCTTCGATGCCCTCGAAATCTTGAAATACATCGCAGGCATTGACAATCTAATCGACGCTTGCGATACAGCACGCAAAGCGGCGTTGATTACGGAGGAATCCAGGGTGACGGGCGAGCCTACTATATTTGATGTTTTGGAGATTTTGAAGTGTATTGTTGGGATGGATAATGCAATAGACGGGTAGGTGATGAATAGAGGCTACTGTTACGACAGTAGCCTTTATTTGGAAACAAGAAAAAATTAATTTACGAGGGGAAAAGTTTAAAAAAACTCGATTAATTACAATCACAATTTGAGGTAGAATTGTTGTCAAAAACAGACACACCTGCATAAGATGTATCGAAGTATATTTTATGCAGGTGGTTTTTTATGGTTGAATGGTTTTTAGAACTCAACCCCGTTTGGCAGGGGTTGATTGCGACATTGTTTACATATTTTGTTACCGCACTCGGCGCGGGGGTAGTTTTCTTTTTTAAGACGATGAACCAAAAAGTGTTGGATATGATGATGGGGTTTGCCGCCGGGGTAATGATTGCCGCATCATTTTGGTCGTTGCTGCTCCCCGCTGTTGAGTTTTCGGAAGTGGTTGGCGGGTGTGCATGGCTGACTGTGTCAGCCGGGTTTTTGCTCGGCGGGATTTTTGTTATCGCCGCCGATATTGCAATGTCAAAGGCGGCATTGTTTCAATCAAAATCGCCGACTTTGAAACGCTCGGTCTTGCTTGCATCTGCGGTAACCCTCCATAATATTCCGGAGGGATTAGCAGTAGGGGTTGCATTCGGGAGCGCGGCAATGGGCATTGAAGGCGCATCGGTGATAGGTGCATCCATGCTCGCGTTCGGGATAGCAATGCAAAACTTCCCCGAAGGCATATGCGTGGCGATGCCGCTGTTAAGGGAGGGTTACACTCGGCGACGAAGCTTTTTTATAGGGCAAGCATCGGGCATTGTAGAGCCTGTTGCGGGGGTACTCGGCGTTATTTTTGCGATGAGCGTCCGGAACGCACTGCCGTTAGTGCTGTCTTTTTCGGCGGGTGCGATGATTGCCGTCGCTTGCGTGGAGTTAGTCCCGGAGTCGTGTAAGAAGAATAAGGTGATTGCTTCGCTTGGGGTTATGTTGGGCTTTTCTGTGATGATGTTATTGGATGTTGCACTCTCATAAAATCAAAATTACCCAAAAGCGGTGAATCACCCGGTTACTTTGGAGCCGTCCTAATAGGAAACGTGCCGAAGAAACAAGCGGATTTCTATTAGGACGGCTTCTTACTCTCCAACACCAACCAAACCTCATCGACATCGGTCAAATCAATCCGAACCCGCTTCCCTTCGCCAATCGTAACCGTCTCCCCTGCCCTAACCAGCACAACCGGCAATCCCCAATCGCTCGTATCATCGGTCAAGTAATACCCCTTAGTCGAGAAAAACTCATCGGTGTTGTTGCGGATTTCAACCTTGCCGTTGACAATGCTAACCTCAATCGGCGGGGGTGCTTCAACAATGTCAATTACATCCAAATCCACGTATGCGTACAAAAGCGCATCCGTATATGCCGACTCGCTTCCGTGTGGGACAAATATGGTCTCGATGGGTGCATCATAGAAAACTTGCTGTCCCATTGTCGGCGGCGTTGTCCCTTCAAATGTCACCGACTCAAGTGCTGAGAATAAAAACGCGCCGTATCCTATGTCCTCAACACTACCGGGTATTGTGATTTCTCTCAGTGCAGTACTCGAAAACGCCTGCTCCCCTATGCTCGTAACACTGTTGCCGATTGTTACCGTTTCAAGTTTGGGGCAATACGCAAACGCTTGCCGGCCTATGCTCTCAACACCGTTACCGATTGTCACCGTAGTCAAGTTTGTACACTCCGCAAACGCATTCGCCTCTATGCACGTAACATTATCCGGTATTGTTATTGAAATTAGACCGCAACCCCCAAACGCACTGTCTTCTATGATTTCAACGCCGCTGCCGATTGTTACCGATTCAAGGCTTGTGCATCCAGAAAACGCACTGACACCTATGCTCGTAACGCTGTCGGGTATTGTTATTGAGAGCAGGCTTGTGCAACCCGAAAACGCAGTCAGCTCTATGCTCTCAACGCGATTCCCGATTGTTACCGTTTCAAGGTCTGTACACCCATAAAACGCCCTGTACGCTATGCTTGTAATACCGTTTCCGATTGTTACCGATACAAGCTCTGTGCAACTCGAAAACGCACTTTCCCCTATGCTCGTAACATTATCGGGTATTGTGATTGAAGTTAGACCGCTATCCACAAACGCGCCCTCTCCTATGCTTTCAACACCGTTGCCGATTGTTACCGTTTCAAGGCTTTTGCAACCCCCAAACGCAATGTCTCCAATGCTCTCAACGCTATCCGGAATTGTGACTTCCCTCAGTGCGGTTTGCGAAAATGCACCACCACCTATGCTCTCAACACGGTTTCCGATTGTTACAGATTCAAGTGCCGAGCAAAGCCAAAATACTCCAAAATCTATGTCCGTAACACTGTCCGGGATTATAACTTCGGTTAGCCTTATGCAACTCGAAAACGCCATCCACCCTATTTCCGTAACGTTGCCTCCGATTACAACATTTTGCACAGTGTGCCACGTGAAGTCATCGATGGTTTGGTTATAAGGGTCTCGCCCTTCCCTCCATGCAGTTGTGCCGCTGTTGGTGGTGACCGTCAGTGTGCCTGTACCGGGGTCGAATTCCCACCCGCTTCCGGTAATGACATCCGCCAATACCGGGACTGCGACGAACCCGATTATGAGTGCGATTGCAAGTATAATTGCAGTTGTTTTTGTTTTCATTTTTATGACCATACCTTTCTGAGGCACAGAGCCTCCACGAATAAGCCTGTCAAGCGGACTGCTCACCGGCGAAGCCGGTGACACCTCCGCTATTATTCAAACTTTTACCCATGCCCTTTCTACACAAATGTACTTTAAAAGTTTCTTTTTCCGCATTTACACAGATTTACTTTCAAACTTTGTGTCCTCCAATAATAAATTTTTAGCCCGACTTTTTTAGTGATTTTTTAATTATAGCATTGTTTTGGGGAGTTGTCAAGTGGGTGAATTTTTTTGTTTTTGTTAAATTAAAACTTTAAGAACCCATCCTATTTATCCCACGTACCCAAAACATTTCCGTTAGCGTCAGTCAACCAAACCACATCAACCCCCGACAAACCACCAATCCGAATCCGCTTCCCGCCGCTAATCACAACCGTACTCCTCGCCCTAAACACTACAACAGGCAATGCCCACTCATTCTCGCCGTCAGCCAAGTAATAACCCTTAGTCGAGAAAAATCCGTTAGTATTATTGCGTATTTCAATCTTATCATTGACAATATCAACCTCAATCGGCGGCAACGCGGCAAACACTTCAAAACTGCAAACCTTGCAATAAACTGCCTTCGTCAAGTCTGTCTGCAGGTCGTGAACGTGTTCTTTCTTCGGAATCATTTTCAACCCACAATCATTGCAATTAACCGCAACCATGCAATCCGTCTGCACGCCATATTTGTGCAAACCATAATCGCACGGGTCGCCCAACCCCGCAAACGCACTCGCAAAGTCAGTATAATTAACACCATTCACTTCCTCAACAAAAACCTGCACTTTATCAGTTGCCGAGTTGTAATCATCGGGCAAAGTCAACTCAACACCAGTCCCGTTTTCGTTGGTATCCTCAACCAATTTCGCGTAATACGCAACCGCGCCGTCACGCATTACAACTGCCGACAGTGTTTTACCCTGGGTCGCGCCGTTGTAGTCGAATGTAATCGTGTCGCCATCCCGCGCGGTCGGCGTAACGCTTGCCAATTCAAGTGAATCATCCAACATTGTAAATTTTATATTGTTGCTTAGCTGTAGCTGTACAAATCCGCCACCTATGGTTGTGGCGGACTTGCCGCCTGTTGCAGTGTTGTCGGAGGTGAACAGGGCACCTTCAAGATTAAGTTGCAAAGCGGGACGAACACCACCAACCCCATAGCTGAGGTAGACGTTGTTGCCGATGACGTAGACATCGCCGCCGACGTAGACAAAAGAGACATAAACACTACGGTTGCCTGGCGACCGAAGCCACCACCGAGTTGAAAATTCACGCAATGTATTGTTCACGTTTTGAGCCTCGCCCGAACTTAATGCCCATAATCTTGCGTTTTCAACAATCGGTCCGGCTACATCGGTCAAGTGTTCGTTATTGCCGCCACCGGACAAATTACGCGGGATTATAAGGGATTCTTCTTTTGGCGAAGACGTTTTTAACTCGTTCGCAATTGCTTCCAAACGCTGTTGTAATGTACTTCCGAGGTATTCACGAGGTTCATTCCAATTGTCCATGTCGCTCGGATTGTTGGCATACCACCAATTATCATATACGGCGGTGTTTTGTTTCATTGTACCGTTACCGGGGTCGCTCGACTGCCCTGTACGAAACGCGCTTGTGCCGTAGCTTTGCCCGTTTGCGAGCAGTAGAGTTAGTGTGTCGGTTTCACTTGCAACGCCGTCACCGTCATGCCCGATTACTGACCATTCCTTGCCGCCGAAGCCGATTGTCGTTGCATCATCGGTGTTGACCTTGAATTCGTATTCGGTTGCCGTTGTTGTTGTTGTCGGGATTGTGATTACCCCGATGATTAGCGCGATTGCCAGCATAATTGCGGTGGGTATTTTGTAATTTTTCATTGGTGAGTCTCCTTTGTTATTATTTTTTTCTTTTTGATTATAGCATGGTTTTGGGGAGTTGTCAAGGGGGCAGGGGAGTATAAGGAGTATAAAAAAAGTTTTCCGAAACTACTTGACATGACGTAGTAGTTGTGCTATAATGGCATTACAATTGAAGAAAGGGCTACAATTGAACAGAAAGGACAAGGGTAAAAGTTCGAAAGAAAATCCCCGGTTGAGTGGGAAAACGAATTCATATGTCGCATTCGTGCAGAAAGGACAAGGGTAAAAGTTTGAAAGAGAATCCCCCGGTTGAGTGGGAAAACGAATTCATGTGGCGCATTCGTGCAGAAAGGGCAAGGGTAAAAATGAATCCTATAATAGAAGTTAAAGGCTTCACAAAAAAATACGGTGACTTCGCTGCGGTAAAAAATATCAGCTTCACGGTAGATGAGGGTAGCGTTTTCGCATTCCTCGGGCCGAACGGGGCAGGGAAGTCAACGACAATTAACACGCTTTGCACAATTTTCGACAAAACGGAAGGGGAGTTGTTCATTGCGGGGAAAAATGCACACACTCAAAAAAACCAAGTGCGCTCGGCAATAGGTGTGGTTTTCCAAGATTCTACACTTGATAAAAAAATGACAGTTGAGGAAAACCTTAAAATGCACTGTGTGTTTTACAAAGTCCCCAAAAATGAGGTTGAAGAACGGATTACCTTTGTTTTGACTTTGGTAGATTTGCTCGGGTGGCGCAAAAAGACAGTCTCGGCATTATCGGGGGGAATGAAGCGCAGGGTTGAAATCGCACGCGGGCTTATACATTACCCTAAGGTGCTTTTCCTCGATGAACCGACAACCGGATTAGACCCGCAAACTCGCGCTCATGTATGGGAATACATATTCCGGTTGCAAAAAGAGAAGAATATCACTATTTTCCTCACAACGCACTACATGGACGAGGCGGAAAACTGCGATAAAGTCGCGATTATGGACCACGGGAAAATAATCGCTTATGACACACCGTTCGCGCTGAAAAAACAATACACAAAGGACAGGGCGTATATCACTGTAGCTAATCCCGCCGCATTTGAGCAGTCGCTTAACAGAGAGGGCATTAATTACATTAAAAAGGAAAATTACCACAGAATTGATGTAGACGACAACGCAAAACTGTTGCAGGTTTTGGCGGAATGCAAAGACGGGATAAAAGATATAGAAATACGCAAAGGGACACTTAATGACGTATTTTTAGAAATAACGGGCAGAGAAATCCGCGATACCGACAATGAAACAAAAACACAAGAAACTCAAAAGAAGCAAAAAATAAAAAGGGGGCGCAAATGATTAACCTGAATGTGATTCACTCTTTATGGGTTCGCAATTTGAAAGCTTTTATACGCAATAAACCGGCACTTGTAATTAATTTGGTTTTCCCGTTTTTCTTTATTTTTGTATTTGGGGAAGTGTTTAAGTTGGGCGAAATTGAAAGTGCGGAGGCTTACGCGCTTGCCGGAATTATAATGGCTACCGTTTTTGATTCGTCTATGAGAATTTCTTCATCCACCATTGACGACATAAGCTCGGGATTTATGAAAGAAGTCCTCGTTTCGCCTGTATCAAGGCTGTCTATCGCAATCGGGCAATTCGCCTCATCTGCGACTGTCGCCGCCACTCAAGGTTTGATTATCTTTGGAGTCGGGTTCTTTATCGGGGTTAGGATTACAACTCCGCTGACAATCGTGTATGTTATTGCCGCAATGATTTTCACAGGGTTAATCTTCGCGGGATTTGGGCTTTTACTGGCGACTAAGTCTAAGAATATTCAAACCTTTCAAGCGGTGACAATGGCGATAACAATGCCGATGACTTTTTTGTCGGGTGCGTATCTTCCGCTGTCAATGCTTAACCCGGCATTAGCCACCGTTTCTTACTTTAATCCATTGACCTATGCGGTTGTGTTTTTCAGGACAATAGCCTTGGAGAAAACTAACCTGCCCCCGGAAGTGCTTGTCTCGGAGAGAGTGTCGTTTGAAATCGGAAGTTTTATTGTAACCCCGCTCATGTCCGCCTTGATTTTGCTCCTTCTCGGCGCGGTATTCATAAGCTTGGCTACGATAACATTTGTAAACGTCGATTTTTCGAGGATTAACAGAAACAAAAATGATTCTATGATGGAAGATATTTAGAACATCGTGGTGTTAATCCCCACCAAATACTTCAATATTTCCAACACATCAAATATAGTAGGCTCGCCCCGCAATTTTGAATCTTCTGTAATCAACGCCGCATTCCACGCGCGGGAATCGCGTCCGCCCGATTTAATCACACCGTCCATGCCTACGAGGTGTTTGAGGATTTCGAGTGCATCGAAAATGGTCGGCTCGGTGTCGTTGCTGAGGACTCGCCCCGGAATAAAGTCAAGTGGCGGCTCTGTTGTTGGCGTAGCGGTTACCGAAGCTGTCGCACCATTTCCGGAACTGTTCACAGCACGGACACAGAAAGCGTAACTTGTTCCGTTAGTTAATCCTGTGAACGTATGAGTTGTGTTGCTTGAGGCCGTAACCCAACTTATTCCGCCATTGCTCGAAACTTCGTAACGTGTAATCGCACTGCCACCGTTGCTTGCCGGGGCAGTCCAAGTAATCGTAACTTTCCCATTGCCGGATGTGGCAATGAAATTTTGCGGTGCAGTCGGAGTTGTTAAACATTCACAAGGCGCTTTCTTGCAAGTCAAGCAAACCCCTATCAACCTGAATTGTTGTGCTTGGTTGTTATCTCCCCATAAATAATATTGAACAATACCGGTAAGATTGGCAGTTAAGTTATTTGTAACGTCAATAGCCATTCCGGTGTGTTTGGAGATAAAGCTATAATAGCTGTTGCCACGCTCCACGACAAACCATCGCTGTGCGTTAGTGTTATTACGAGTGTATGACGAAATAGGAATCCTGGGCAATATATCGCCCCCTTTAATGTCTAAAACCCTGTTGTTGTATGCGGATACAAGAATGTAGGAGTTATCTGTTTGCCGTTCAAATCGGAAAATTTGGTCATCTCCAAAAACACCGTTGCCCCTGCCGTGTTCATAGATATAGGCATTTCTGCCGAGTTCGTTTGCTGTGCCAATAGATATATATTTCCCCGACCCTCTATGCTGAATTGCAAAAGTTTCATTTGGAATATTCGCACTTGTTGAGTGATGTGACATTAGCCTAAATTGCTGTGCGTGATTATCTGCCCCCCAACTTTCATATTGCTGAATCGCAGTGCCGTTAGCTGTAAGATTGTTGCGGACATCCATAACCAATCCTGAATGTTTATTTACAAATTTATAGTAACCGCTTCCGCCATCTATAATGTACCAACGCTGAGATGCGATATTGGCATCTCCCCACTGATTAAGGGTCGCTTCGTTATCCATACTTACTCCGCCGACCTCTAACACTAAACCGCTATGCAACGCTGTGATTATATACGTATTATCGCTTTGGCGTTGAAAACGGAATTGTTGCTGTTCACCTGCTGTGCTTTCCCAAAGTTGTGCAAGTGCGCCGTTACCTTTATTAGGTGAAAGGTCTATAAATTTTCCCGACCCCCGATTCTGAATTTTGTATATTCCATTGGGAATATCTACACTCGTTTCGGGTCGTAGGCGGGGGATGTTGTCACCACCTTTCCATGCCGGACGAACATATGTACGTCCGATTACACCATTACCCCAAATCCGGTCTATATCAACCGTTCTTCTACGAGGTTCACCCCAATTTTGGTGTGCAATATACGGGACACTTGCCGTACCGGACATAAAAACCCCAACGTGGTTTCCGCTATCACCACTAAAAGATGAACCCCAAACAATTATATCACCCGGCTCAAGGACAGTATTTGCCGTTATCGTACCACGAGTCCAACCAAGATTTATAGAATGGTTATTATCAGCATAATCATTACCGTTACCGTAACGCCCAGAAGCATTTGCGCTAATGCATCTTCCGGTCAACAGATGATAATATTGATGAGCGACTGCAACACATTCACCCATAGAACCGCCGTGGTTGTCGCTCATCGCCTTGCCTAATTGGGCATTAACCCAAGCAATTGCTTCTGATTGTGTAACTTGAGTAGTTTCTGCCCCAACCTCCATAATCGGCACAAGTGACACCACCATTGATACCACCAGTATCAAGCTTAAAATTCTTCCCATTTCTTCAACACCTCCAAAATTAAAATAATTAAAGCGGCCTCCCCTTATTAAAGAGGAAGCCGCTCTATGTACAGTATATATTCACGCATGACAAAACAACACAGCTAACCGCTATAGCTTTGCTTTGCTTTGCTTTGCTTTGCTTTGCTTTGCTTTGCTTTGCTTTGCTTTGCTTTGCTTTGCTTTGCTTTGCTTTGCT
>WRLX01000050.1 GCA_009777415.1 Oscillospiraceae bacterium | reverse complement strand
AGAAATCGGAAAGACCGCCGGCGACATATCAAGAGCCGATTTATACTTGGGCGAAGATGTTATAGATTGGACTTCATCGGCAACTGTGGCTAAACCTACTCAAATAAGAGCGATTAGCAAGATGCGGATAATCAAGCCGTTGAAGAAAGGTGATAACAGGGCAAGGCTTACCCCCGAACATTTAGACTTGATTGACAGTAGAGTAAAGCAGTCAATTATGAAAAATAGCCCAGTCGACAAAAAAACTATTGACAAAACAGAAACCGTATGATATGATTATATTGCAAGGGTAAAATAATTCTGCACCTTGCGTGCCAAACAATATTTATTCTGCCCCTTGCGGGTCGAGAAGGTCGGGTTAATTCCCGACTTTCTCTATTTTCGTAGACAGTGAAGAAGTGTAAAAATAGTGCGGTGGCTTTCGCCGTAAGCACACGAACCGCCCTAATTAGGGCGGTTGGTGTTTGTTTGCCTAAATGCGGCAGGGCTTATCCCTGCTGTTCTGCGTACTTTCTTGCCTCCAACTCTTTCGCAGAGCATACGTCACAAAAGATATGCACGTCTGTAAAACATTCCTCATCGTTCTTGAACAAGTGAATCAGTTCAAAAAGATTTTTAGAATGTTCCCTGTTGCAACTCGGACATTGCGTTGTAACAATGTTCTTGCCGTCAAGAAGTATTTTGTGTATTATGCCGTTCTCGTCTGTGTGATTAAGGTAATAATTTGTTTTGGAGTACATAAATTACCCTTTCTGCCCCGATAAGGGGACTTGTTTATTCTAAAGCGGCGACCCGCTTGTAGTCTAATATAAACGGTTTGTCCTGTCCTGTTTTTTTCCCCTCTGCGGTTGCAGTTTTCTTAGTCAATCTTCTAAGTCTCTTTCTCCAGAGAAAACAATCCGAACATAGGGCGGTATTTTTGCTATAGCGGCGACCTGCACTGTCAATCCTCAAGGTCACGCTCGCCGCTAAAAATTAGCTCTACACTATGCACACGGCAAAAGGTCTCGAACTGTTCCTTGGTGTAGATTCTGTTGTCGTATTCGATTGTGCCGTCATCGTTATATTCCACAGCGAAAAGAATACTATTCCGATTCTTGGAATTAGCGGTCACTTCTAATCTGTCAATCCGATTCTTAATGCTCATTCAGACCTCCCCCTAACTTAAACTTGGTGTCAACGCTTATACAGATAACTCCGTCCTCGCGAATGGTGTACGAACCGTTGTCTATGGGATACGTGCCGCCCTTTACGGTCTCTGTGGGGTCGTCAGCCACCTGTTTAATGGCATCCAGGATTTTTATAGCTTCGTTAAGCTCCTCTCTTGATAGCCTGTTCGATTCGGGATTGAATTGATTTCATAGGTCGTCCTCCTTTTCTAACGCTTCAATGCGTTTCAAGATTTCCTCTGTTTCGATTGCCTTAAACGCAGTGTCTAACAAGCACTTAGCGGCTGATACCCTTGACGGCGGCGGCATTTCAACATCGGACATTACCTCATCGAGAACCTTTGCCGCCCTTTCGGCTCGACTGATTACAGCTTTTGTGATTCTCTTTGAAACTTGCTGTCGTGCCTTGTCAAGAGCCGCCACAAAGTCGGGCTTTTCAAGCCACCTGTAAATAGTACGCTCGCTGATTCCGCACTCGGCGGCGGCTTGCTTGACGGTCGGACAGCTAATCAATGCTGACACCGCTTGACTTTGTTTCGGGCTGACATTCCCAGTCATTTCAAGACACCGCCTTTCTTAATATGTCAAGTTCCCGTTCTTTGAGTTTCAAGGTCGGACTTTCGCCTGTTAATTCGTCTATATACTTGATTGCTTCTATGTCACCGCCTAACGCAATTTCAATCAGTTTTGCGTTAATTGCGGTCTTTACGTCATAATACTCATCGTCCGACAACTCCGGTAATATACCGATTTTGACAAAACGCTCGATTGATTCAGCCGGTGCGGGAAGTTCAAGCAGTTCCTCAAGCGTGATTCGTATCGTGCCGCTATATGTCGCTTTCTCGCACTCTTTCAACTCACAATACAAGCCGCCGTCATCGTCTTAGAAGTGTTCGCATTTCAGACACTCGCCCCACCGTTCCTGCGGAATAATCATATGTTCACCCCCTCTCTTAGATAATCCTCGATAACCGTCCTCGCTTCCTCGAACCCGTAGGCGACTACAGCTTTATACCCTTGCTCTGATAAGTCTTGTAGCCATTCTCGCTGATTCGCCTGTACCCGTCCTTTCGGGGCTTTGAGTTCGATATACAGCCCATTGTACCCTTGACGTGCTACAGGCAAGCATATATCGGGGACACCCGCACGGACTCCCTCCGCTTTCAACCGTGCCGCCGTTGTTATAGGACGGTAGCCGCCGTTTGGGATAGCGTGTAATAGGGACAACTCGGGGTATTTGGATTTATTCCACGCCGCCCATTGAAACAATGCGGCTTGCTCTGCGGATTCCGTCTGTTGTCGGGGCTTCGGGGGCGGCTTGGTTAAGTAGCGACAATCGGCTACTGACTTCCTATCGGTGAGAACGTCAAGGAGTTCAAAGTGCTGTGCTATTTCCCGCTTGGTAGGTTTAGTTGGTCTGTAGGTCATGTTATAAAATCCTTTCTTTTGGGAATTACGGTAACATCATTTTAAGTATGTTACCGTCTCAAACCCGCTTGTAATGGGACGGTAACACGGTAACACGGTAACATTAAAAAATATGCGTGAATTTGTTACCGTGATTGTTGCCGCTCTAATAGATTACAAGTTGCACGTACCATTGTTACCGTGTTACCGTGTTACCGTGTGGCTTAAATCCGCTTATAATCAAGGTTTAAGGCGGTAACATACATTTGTTACCGTGATTGTTCTGTTACCGTTATTGAATGTACCATATAACGGGTTCGCCGTTTTGGGTTTTGCCTGCGTTGTTTGCGTTGGTTTTTATGCCCAGCTTTTGCCTTGCTCTGTTTAGTTGGACTTTGTGAATGCCACGCTCATCTCGCTTTTCTTTGATTTCTACCAAAGTTACGCTGTCACGTTTTTCAAAAAGCTCGTTTAACAGACTTTCAGCGGGGTTCGGCTCGTTTGCTTTAGTCTTGGTTTCTGTGTTCTCGGTATAATCGGGTTCATCGACATAATCCCATTCAAGCGTTCCCCTGTCACTGTGCTGCATTAAAAAGCACCTTGATTCCATTTCACGGCTTTTAATAAACAACTTTGCTTGCTTTGCGTTATCGGGTTCAATGAATGCACTTAATAACAAATCACCGCTCCCCGTTATCCCTCGACTGCCCGAAAAACTGTCCACGACCCCTTTTGACGGCTTCATTTTGCTGTCGTGGTGAATCGTTATTAGTGCTATTCGATATTTGTCCGCAACAGCTTTCAAAGCCTGTAATTCGTGGCGGTCAAATTCGTAAGCGTTGCGTCCTTTACGTGTATTCCCACGTACAGCCTGTAACACGTCTACAACAATAACACCGATATTCGGATATTTTTTCATATATCCATCGATTTGCTGTAAAAAGCCCTCATCAATTGTCCGTGCGGTTATTCCAGAGTGTAGTCTTGATAAATCTACTGTATCATCAGCCATAGCGTTTATGCGGTCTTTCAATCGCCTATAACTGTCTTCTAAGCCTAAGTAAACTACGTCAGATTGATAGGTTTTCATTCCCCAATAATCCGCTCCGCTTGCTATCGCAACACATATATTCAATATGTGAATAGACTTGCCGACTTTTGGCATACTCGCATAAATCACAAGCCCCTCGTGCAACAAGCCCTCGACATTCCAACGTAGTTTCCCGTAATCCGTGTTACGTAGAGTGTTGCCGTCTACAAGGGCAAAATCATTTGACTCCTTATTCTCGCTTGCAGTTTGTAGTGCTTGCAAAAGTGCTGTATAATCCTCTTGACTTAGAACGCCGCTTTTGCCTTTTTCTACTATAGCGGCGGCATTCTCAATCAAAATACGCTGATTGTGCTTGTCAACAATGATTCTCGCATACTCGACAACGCTTGACGGACTTACAACACCGTCGGCAAGTTTCATAAGATACCCTCTCGCCTCGTCTTGGTTCGTGAACACCCCGTCTTGTACAGTCTGTTCAATTAACCTCACAACGTCCACCGATTCTGCGTTGCACATACTGCGGAAAAGGTCTTGGTGCAACCCGATATGGAAGTGTTCGGGGTTAAGTATGGTGGCGACTTTGTCAAGAGCCGTACTGTTAATGATGATTGTCCCTAAAACTGATTGCTCGGCATCCAAAGAGTACGGCAAATCGCCCGAAAAGCTCTTGACATATTCAGTGTTTTGTGATATAATGTTATTGATGATAAATCCCTCGCTTTCTATAGTTATGCACTCCCGCCGCTCGCAACGGCGGGAGTGCTTTTTGTTGAGGACGTGCAGGGGAAGTCACACCCCGACACGGCGAATCGTGCCGCTCTCGGATTTGGGGGTTGAGGTTTCGCCGTTTAGCCACCTTTCGACGGCTTCAACAGTCAGTAAGTATTTTTTACCGACACGGATTGAGTGAATCTCGCCGCTTACAACACCCCGACGTAATGCAGTAGCGGTTAGCCCTGTTCCCCTGTAATGTTCCGCCGCTTGGCTTAAAGTCATAGGTTTCATGTTCATAACTCCTTTTCAAAATTCTTTATAATTTGCTGTTATTTGTTATTGACAGCGGTCAGCAAATGTGCTATACTGTAAATGTAGACGATTTGTTTTTATCGTTTACATTTATATTATAACACACTATAACTCGCTTGTCAAGCGGTTTTGTGTTCACGAAAAGGAGTTATTGTAAATGAAACGCAATGAAACGTACACGTATTGCAAACGGCTTAAAGAACTACGTGAGGGTAACGGGTGGTCTCTCCAACAAGCCGCTGATAAACTCGATGAAGCTAAATCTACGTTGAACTCATACGAAACAGCCCCTGTTTATGGCAAAAAAGATAAAAGAACGGAAAAAACTCACCGTGCCGCTTCTGTGGAGTTTCTATTAAAAGCGTGTGACGTTTACGGTGTAACGCTTGATTATCTGTGCGGACGGTCACCAACTCAAGCTGCCACTCTTGAAAAGGCGGCTATACGTGAGTATACAGGGCTTTCGGAGGCGGCTATCGACAAACTTAACCTCTATAAAACGAGGGGGGAGTACACTTCTAAACTTCAAGAACCGTGGGACATCGGTTATACAACCCCACAAGAAAAGTACCTTGCTTCTGTTGCACTAAAGGCAGTTAATCTGACAATAGAAGACAATCTGTTTTTCGAGTTATTGGGTCGCTATTTCTGTGACGGGTATGAATTTGTGGGGGATACAGTAAAAAACCGCGATACTGGAAAGACAGACGGTATTGTGTACTTCACAAACAAAAACTCCGAACTTAAAGACCGCTTGTTAATTAACGAAGACCTAATCAAATACGCTTTGTTTGATAGAATAAGGGGCATAATTGTAGAATTAAAAAACAAGGAGGACATCAATAATGAAACGTGAGGAAAAAGCTCTAAAAGACATCATCAAGGACATCAAGCCGAAAAACACACAGCTACGCTCGGAGGGCAAGCGGACGTTCACTATCTTTGTTAGTGCGAAGTATGACAGGGAGGGTAAGCAAATCCGCAAAACCCGCACCGTAAAACTGCACGAAGAAATAAAGACGGCAAAAATGATTGCCGACTGGTTGACAAAACAACGTGTCTTGTTTGAAGAGGACGTTAAGAGCAGAACACACACAGACGGCTCTAAAATCACACTCACTGCCTTTATTGATAAATGGTGGAGAGAATACGCAGTAGTGCAACTCTCGCCCTCGTCGCTCAAAAATTACCGTATGAGGATTGACAAGCGAATAATCCCCGCTTTTGACGGTTTGAAACTTACCCAAATCACCCCTCTTAACTTGACGGAGTTTTACAATAATCTACGTGAGGAAGGAATCAGACTTGACGGCAAGTTTACCCCTACTGACACGCTTATAACGACACTTGCCGCTTATTCGACACAAAAGTTAGTTGACTTAACAGACGTATCATTTAAGACACTCCAACGCATTAAGCGGGGGGGAATCCACGACAGGGAGAACCGCCGAAAAAATATGTACTGCTCTTAAATTAAAACAGCGGGACTGTTTCACGGCTTGCACCGAAAAAAAGCTATCAGATAAGACGGTTAGGGAACATCACAACCTTATGTCGTCTATCTTGTCAAAGGCGGTTAAGTGGAAATTCTTAACTTCTAATCCCTGCGACAATGTGGATTTTAAGACTATGAAGAAGTACAGACCGAAGTTTTATAATAATGAAGAAGTCACGGCTATGGTCAAGGCTCTTAGCGGCGAGCCATTTAGCAAGAAGTGTATGATTTACTTAGCTATGGATAGTGCGATTCGTGAATCTGAATTAGCGGGGCTTACTTGGTCGGACATAGATTTTACCACTCGTAAACTGGAAATAGACAAGCAACGTCAATACATCAGCGGCTACGGTGAACTCGTTCGTGACCCAAAAAGTGATAACGGTGTCCGTACTATTACCTTGTCCGTCACTGTCAACAATATGCTCCGAGATTTGCAAGCACAACAGCAGGGTGAATTCGAGGTAGTCGGCGAAACGTGGAATACAGACACCCACATATTTACACATGAGAATGGGAATCGAATACACCCGGCATATCCTTATAGGTGGTTTACTGCTTTCTTGGAACGTCACGGACTGCCTAAAATCACTTTTCATCAAATCAGACACACAAATATCAGTTTGAGTTTGGGGGCAGGGGTAGACTTAGTTACAGCTTCCGCACGGTCGGGACACGACAAGAATGTTATGCTACGCACTTACAGCCACGTTATTCCCTCGAAAGAAGAACAAGCGGGTAGCGTTATGGAGGAATACTACACCGCTAACATAGACACAGACGAAACACCGAAAATAAAAAAAGTCGTTTAATGAAAATACCCCCTCGCCGCTATTGGCAGGGGTATCTTCTTGTAATTTTTCATAACTTTTCACGGCAATAAACAACAGATAAACAACAAAAGCCTGTAAATCAAAAAGCCTTGACAGCGTGAAACCCGCTTACAATCAAGGCTTTTCTTCTTTGGTGTACATGGAGTCGGGGAGAATCGAACTCCCGTCCGATTTTTTACGTCTTCACATAACCTCACGTAACCCGCATAAACACAGGATTTTTATATTTTAGGCTTCTCTTAAGTTATCGTGTTTTATAGGTTCTTTTTGTCTCCGTAGCACCCAAATAGCACCCACGAAGGAATGGCATTTCGGCATCAAGCCTTTCTAAATCGTCAATTCGCCATTGAGTTCGTTTGAAACCCTATAAAACACAGCGTCCGCACCCTCGCGAGCCACAGAATAGGAGTCATCGGCGAACCACTTATACGTGGTGCTGTTGTAAAATAAATCCATTGCTTCCTTTTCGGGTATCGCCCTCGATGCCGCTAATTTCGCTATTACGCGGGTTTCCATAAGCCGTTTGGCTGTCTTCTTTTGATTAGACATTATAATGCTCCTTAAAATACAAAAAGGATAACGCTTCCTCGGTACAAAAACACATTTGGTCGTTTTTGCGTTTGATTTTCACTCTGCGTCTAAGTTCATCTTTTGAAATAACACCCGATTCGTACAGTTCGATTGAATCAAATATATCATCGTCAGCCACTTCGCCTGATACCAAGTCGAAAGAATGATGTACGCCTTGTTTAGCAACCAATAACGGTCTCTTCCCTGTAAGCAAGCTGTATGCGGATTCTTTTCTATGTCTCAAAACAAAGTCAAGCCAATTATCGCTTGTTCCCTTGAAACCTTTTGTGGAAAGGGATTTCCTCAACTCGGCTAAATTCAAGTTATAAACATTCACTATCGAGGGTTGACCTGTTTTCTTTGCCTTAGATTCTGCCCAATGTTCCGCTTGCTTTTTGAGCGTTGTGATATAAAATCCGACCCCAAAGTCTAACGGACGAGTAACCGGACGAATTTCCGGATTCTTCACAACAAAGACAGAGCCGTGAAATACATGGATTACAGAGTTTTTCACGAATTCACCCCTTGCATATTTTTATATTCGGGTATGATGTCAATTGGTGTTGCGCCTTTGGGGAAATAACCGCGTTCTATCAGCATTTCCACAATATCTGTTACGATATAAAGCCGCCCTTGCGTATGCAAAGTTTTGTAAGATTCTTCCAAATAATCCAATATACCGTATTTTGACAGCACATTATAACTCACGTCATTGGTACTGTTTATTGTTTCTGCAAAAGCAGATATACAAAACACCGCAAAGCGCAATAACGGAGATATTGTAACGGTTTTAACTCTTTTTTTCATAAAGCACCTACTATTTTCTCTTGTGCCCTTATTATATCATGCTTTCGCTGAAATGTCAAGACCCTAATCAAATTTTATATTTCCCTTGACAACCACCAAATAAAATGCTATACTCTGAATAAACATCTCAAAACAGGAGGCAATCCCATGCTACAAGCCGCATACGTTTTCCCGCATCCGCCCATAATAATCCCCAAAGTCGGCAAAGGCAGGGAGTCGGGAATCCAAGACACAATCAACGCTTTCCACGAATGTGCAGAGCAAATCGCACAATTCAAACCCGACACAATCGTGCTGATAACGCCGCACAACGTCAACTATGCGGACTACTTCCACATTTCGCCGGGCAAGACTTCCACGGGAGATTTAGGCAGATTCGATGCGGCGAATGTCGATATGAGTGTCGATTACGACACGGAACTTGTCGCTGAAATAACAGCGAACTGTACCAAGTCGGGAATCCCTGCAGGAACGCTCGGTGAGCGGGATTCAAGCCTTGACCACGGAACGACAGTCCCGCTTTATTTCGTGAACAAGCACTACGCAAATTACAACTTAGTGAGAATCAGTCTTTCGGGACTTCCCAACGCCGAGCATTACAAATTTGGCGAGATTATACGGCAGTCGGTGGAGCGGCTTAACCGCAAAATCGTGCTGATTGCAAGCGGTGATTTGTCGCACATCTTGCCTGAATCGGCAGGGGTCGAGTTGGACTCGGAAATCACAGGAGCGTTGGCAAACGGCGACTTCGAGCGGCTTTTGCGAATCTCGCCTTCATTAGTCGAAAGCGGGGCGGAGTGCGGCTTACGTTCGTGTATAATAATGTCGGGAGCGTTGAACGGGATTCCTGTAACGGCGAAATTATTATCGTATGAAGGGACTTTTGGAGTCGGCTACGCTGTCACCGCATTTAATGGAGGTGAAATCCATGAATGAGTATGTAAAATTAGCGAAATATTCACTTGAACATTTTGTCAAGACGGGCGAAGTTGCACGACTGCCAACCGACACATCCGCTGAACTTCTCGGCAAAAAAGCGGGAGTTTTCGTCTGCATAAAAATCCACGGACAACTGCGTGGTTGCATCGGGACAATCGCGCCAGTCACCGAGAATGTCGCCGATGAAATTCTGCGAAATGCAGTCAGTGCCGCCTCGGAAGACCCACGATTCCCACCCGTGAAAGCCCACGAATTAGACGAACTTATCTACACAGTGGACGTGCTTGCACCGCCCGAAAAAATCACCGATGAGTCGCAACTCGATGTTAAGAAATACGGCATAATCGTGACGAGCGGCTATAAAAGAGGACTGCTACTGCCAAATCTTGACGGCGTTGATACGGTTGCAGAGCAAGTCGAAATTGCACGTCAAAAGGCGGGAATCGGTGGCGGCGAAACCGTGCAGTTAGAGCGGTTTGAGGTAATTAGGCATGAGTAAATGCAGAATCTGTCCGCACAGTTGTGATCTCGATTTGTCACCGCAGGGATTCTGTCGTGGACGTGACAATTACGGCAAAGTCACAGCACTCGCCCTCGACCCGATTGAGAAAAAGCCGCTCCGTCATTTCCACGAAGGGAGTATGATTTTGTCGGTGGGGAGTTACGGTTGTAATATGAGGTGCGGATTTTGTCAAAATCACCACATCTCCATGAATTCCAACGTGACAAGCACGTATATTTCACCCGAAACTCTCGCCGAAAAAGCCACTGAACTCATTCCGCGGGGCAACATCGGTGTTGCCTACACCTACAACGAGCCGCTGATTGGGTTCGAGTACGTTCTCGACTGTGCAAAGGCAGTCCACGACAGGAATTTGAAGAATGTTGTCGTCACAAACGGGTTGATTTGCCGTGAGCCTTTGGAGGAGATTCTGCCGCTCATCGATGCGTTCAACATTGATTTGAAAGGGTTCACAAACGAGCATTACAAGCGGATTAAGGGTGATTTACAGACCGTGAAAAACACAATCGAAATTGCAAGCCGTGGCAGTCACGTTGAAGTGACCACGCTTGTTGTTCCAAGCGAGAACGATTCTGTAGAGAAAATTACTGCGATTGCGGAGTGGCTGTCTTCTGTGTCGCCCGACATTCCGTGGCACATTTCACGATATTTTCCCAACTACGAGTATGCCGCCCCTGCTGTGAGTGTGGAGCGGATTCGTGAGTTTGCCGAGATTGGACGGCGGTATTTGAATTACGTTTATATGGGGAATTGTTGAACTAAATAACATCTGTATTCTAAAGACACAAACGGCTTCTTCTGCTTCTTCTTCGTCACAAGGCATCCCTGCTTTAATGCTGTATGGTAGGGATATAGATGTATAGTCGAAGAAGGAGAAGAAGAGCAAGGTGGGGTGTCTTAGCAAATTTATATTGTCATTGACAACCTCACAATTAAATGCTATACTCAAACAAACACATCCCAAAACAGGAGCGTTCAGATGAACATATTCACAATAGGCTACACAAAGAAATCCGCCGAGAGATTCTTCGGGTTAATCCGTGCAAACGAGATTGACTTGTTGATAGACGTGCGGCGGTATAATTCCACGCAACTCGCAGGATTTTCCAAAGGTCGGGACTTGGAATATTTCCTCTCGCAAATCTGCAACTGCGAGTACACTTGGGCTGTGCAATTCGCCCCGACTGCCGCACTTTTAGATGATTACAAGAGCGGTAGAATCAACTGGGACGAGTATGAAGTCAGATACAATGACTTGCTCGACAAGCAGAATTTCAGCTTTTTCAAAGACTTTACAGGCAAGCGAATCTGTCTGCTCTGTGCCGAAGATGTACCCAACTTCTGCCACCGCCGACTGCTCGCAGAGCGAATTGCGGCGACTTATTCTAACACAGAGGTCACACATCTATGATTATTTCCGCATCACGCAGAACGGACATTCCCGCATTCTATGCCGACTGGTTGATCAATCGGCTGAATGCGGGGCATTGCCTTGTCAAAAACCCGTTCAACCCGCAACAAATCCGCCGAGTATCGCTACTCCCCGAAGACGTGGACGGAATCGTCCTGTGGACTAAAAATGCCGCACCATTGCTACCGAAAATCGCTATACTTGACAAGTTTCAATACTACTTCCAACATTCGATTACCCCGTATCATTCCGACATTGAGAACGGTCTTGCCGACAAGAAAACTGTAGTAATTCCCGCATTCATCGAGCTCGCAAAACGTGTCGGTGCGGAGCGTATGATTTGGCGATACGACCCAATTGTAATCAACGAGCGGTATACCCACGATTACCACATCGGAGCGTTCTCGCGGCTGTGTGAATTGCTTACGGGAAGCACGAGAAAGTGCGTGATTAGCTTTGT
>WRLX01000049.1 GCA_009777415.1 Oscillospiraceae bacterium | reverse complement strand
GCATTTGGGCATAAAAGGGAAGGGTAAAAGCTTAAAAATAAGTCTGCTTAAATGCGGAAAATGAAGATTTCATCAGTGCATTTGCGCATAAAAGGGAAGGGTAAAAGCTTAAAAATAAGTCTGCTTAAATGCGAAAAATGAAGGTTTCATCAGTGCATTTGCGCATAAAAGGGAAGGGTAAAAGCTTAAAAATAAGTCTGCTTAAATGCGAAAAATGAAGGTTTCATCAGTGCATTTGCGCATAAAAGGGAAGGGTAAAAATATGATTGTATATAATGTGAGAATTTATACGCTTGATAAAGCCAATACTGTATATGAAAACGGATTTATTGAGTTTGACGAGAAAATCCTGCGTATTGGCAATATGGGGGACTGTCCCGGTATTACCGATGACGATTTAAACGGCAACGGCGGGCTTCTTTACCCCGGATTTATCGACGGACACAGTCATGTAGGGGTTTGGGGAAATGCGGAAGGGTTTGAAGGCGATGACGGAAACGAATCCACCGACCCGTCTACTCCGCACTTACGGGCAGTCGACATGGTGAACCCGACCGACCAATGCTTTACCGAAGCGGCACACGCAGGTATTACGACAGTCGTGTGCGGTCCGGGTAGCGCGAATCCCATAGGGGGGACTTTTGCCGCAATGAAAACAATGGGCAGCCGACGGATTGACGACAGAATCATAAAGTTTCCCGCGGCGGTAAAATTCGCATTCGGCGAGAACCCCAAAATGGCTTATCGGGAAAGAAGCGAATCTCCCGTTACAAGAATGGCGATTGCCGCCATTATCCGAGAGCAATTGTATAAGGCGAAAAGGTATCTCAGCGCGGTTGATGCTCACTCAAAAGAACCCGATACCGACTTGCCTGAATATGACATAAAGTGCGAGGCGTTAATTCCGCTTTTGAGGGGAGAAGTAAAAATGCACGCACACTGCCACCGCGAGGATGATATATTTACAGCTGTCAGAATTGCGGAAGAGTTTGAGCTTGAGCTTGTTATAGTTCATGCAACAGATTCGGAGTTAATCGCCGAGGAATTGAGCAAAAGCAACATCCCTGTGATAATCGGGCCCGTGATATGCGAGCGGAGTAAGCCGGAGCTTTTGAGTCACTCGATAACTACTGCCGGAGTTCTCGCCGAAAAAGGAGTAAAGTTTGCGATTTGTACCGACCACCCTGTTGTCCCCGTGCAATACCTGCCGCTCTCAGCGGGATTGGCAATTAGAGGGGGATTGGATGTTCAAGGAGCGTTAAGAGCGATTACAACAGAGGCGGCAGAGATTTGCGGAATATCGGACAGAGTAGGCAGTCTCCAACCGGGTAAGGACGCGGATTTGGTAATGTTCAACGGGAATTTTTACGATGTATTGGAAGTTCCTGCGGCTGTGTTTGTTGACGGAAAAAGGGTTAAGTTTTAGAACGCAACATTCAACGGCACATTTGTGTAGAAAGGGAATAGAAGCGTGAAAGTAAATCTGCGTAAATGCGGAAAACGAAACATACAACGGCACATTTGTGCAGAAAGGGCATGGGTAAATGATGTCACTGTTTTCGGCTGAAATAATTCTTGATGGTGCTGTTTCCTCAAGCGAGGCGCGGACTAATTGGAAAAACGCTGTTGAATCGGATGCACACAAAGTTAAAGTCAAGGGGAAAACCTTGTTTTTGCATTCATATAAGGACAATCGGTGCGTACTGCATTATTACCAAAGCTACGGCAGGGATTTTTGCGATACTATGTTCATCGGGGAAATATTTGAGTATGGCGAAGGGGGTAGCCAAATTACAGGGAAAATTACCGCTTCCACCGCTATGAAGCGGTTTGCGTGGATAATGATTGCCGCATCGTTGCCGTTGGCGTTTTTGTTTAATGCTGTTTTATATTATTCCTTGATTTTTTTAGATAAGCTCAACCCTTATATTACAACAGCGCGGGATACGGGGTTGTATGGGATTTTTACCTTTGCGGCGGCGGCAATTACTTCGGTTATAATCGGGATTATGTGCCTTATTGTTGATAAACGCAAGCTAAAAGCCATTACCGATTATTTGTATAATTTTTTAAAAGAATCAGAATATAGCACTTTTGTGCAGAAAGGACAAGGGTAAAATGATTACTAATTTTTTGTTTGGTTCGATGAGCCGTATTGACTTTTTAATATGGATTTTTTCGATATGCGCGATTATATTTGTACTTTTTCCGATTCATGAGGGAGCACACGCACTTGCGGCAAAACTGCTCGGAGACGATACTGCCGAAAGGCAAGGGCGGCTGACGCTTAATCCGATTCCTCATATTGACCCGTTTGGTGCGTTGTTTATGTTTTTGGTGGGTTTCGGATGGGCAAAACCTGTCCCGGTTGATGCGCGTAATGCTACCAGAAAAGTAACAATGCGAGGGTTTATATCTCTTACCGCCGCCGCCGGACCTGTTTCTAATATTTTGTTTTCGTTGTTCCTGATAATAGTCGTAAAGGTTGTCGGCGTGATGAGTGCGGCAAGTACGGGGGATTTGCTGTATTTGTTTTATATACAGGCGGCTTTGGTAATGACTGCACAGATAAGCATATACTTAGCGGTATTTAACTTAATCCCAATACCACCGCTTGACGGCTCAAAAATTCTTTTCTTTTTCTTAAATAACAAACAGGTGTATTTTTTAGAGAAGAATATGCACATAATAAGGATTGCTCTTTTTTTGCTGATACTCGCACCCGCTCCTTTTAATGTTGTGGGCAGACTCATAAGACAGGTCAGCCATTTTGTACTGTTAGGCTTAGATTATGCTACTTTCTTTATAAAGTAGTCGGAGGGTCGTAATGGAACAGCTGAACTTTAAATTAGAGATTAAGTCAGAAGTTTTTGACGGGCCGCTTGACTTAATGCTGTCGCTGATTGCGAAACGCAAGCTTGACATTCAAGATATAGAAATAACTGTTTTACTTGAACAGTTTCTTGATTATATTGCCGTTTCAAATGCGAACAAGATAGAGCTTGCGGGGGAATTTCTCGAAATGGCGGCGCGTTTGATTTACATTAAGACTGTATCGCTTTTGCCCAAGCACGAGGCGGAAGCACTTAAAAAGGAGCTCGAAGGCGCGCTTATAGAATACGCACTGTGCAAGATTATGGCGGGCCGTCTGCGTGAGACTTATATAGGCGACTTGATTTTTTGCAGGAGTCCGCTTGAAATCGAAGCCGATTTGACCTACGGATTATCACATTCGCCTAATGAACTGCTTTTGGCGATTGGCGCAGTTTCGGACAGGGTTAAGCTCAAAAAGCCTATGCCGTTTACTATGCCGATTGATGAGATAAAATTCGATTATGTAAGCGTTTTTTCAAAGATAATATCTGTTCTGAAAAAAATCCGTAAAGGCGGAATACTTGAGATTAGGCAGTTGTTTGTCGGGCTTGAGCGTTCGGGGCAGGTTGCGATGTTTTTGGCATTGTTGGAGCTTTCGAGCCATGGCAGGATTGCTTTCTCGGAAGGGTTGGACTATATTGAGTTTGTGGGGGTGGTTTCTTGACTATTGCAACGATTGAGGCTGTTCTTTTTGCTTACGGTGAGCCTGTTACCGCTGAAAAGTTGGCAAAAATCTGTGAGGTTGACAAAGCGGAGGCACTTGCCGAATTAAAGCGGCTTAAACAGCGCTACAGCTCCGAAAAAAGCGGAATTGCCCTTTTGGAGTTGGGGAACTCGTACCAAATTGCGACTAAACCCGAGTATGCGGCTTTTATAAAAGCGGCGATTGAAATAAAGCGGCAGACACCGTTATCGGCGGCGGCAATGGAGGTTTTGGCGATAATTGCGTACAATCAGCCCGTTTCAAAAGCATTTGTTGAGGGGGTTCGCGGAATAGACTCATCAAGTGTTGTCAATACTTTGAATGAACGGGGATTAATTGAGGAGGCGGGGCGGTTGGATTTGCCGGGGCGTCCGCTGGCTTATCGCACTACTGAGAATTTTTTGCGTTGCTTCGGGCTTAAAAAGATTAGCGAACTTCCCCCGTTGCCGGGCGAAGAGGAACAACTGTCGTTAGTAGACCTCCTCGGAAACTAACGCACGGCGGTGTGCAGAAAGGGCAAGGGTGAAAGTTTGAAAATAAAGCTGCGTAAGCGCGGAAAACGAAGCTTATATGGTGCATTTGTTCAGAAGGGGCAAGGGTGAATAAGTTTGAAAATAAAGCTGTGTAAGTGCGTAAAACGAAACTTATATGGTGCATTTGTTCAGAAGGGGCAAGGGTGAAAAGATGGTTGTTTTATATATTTTTATCTCTCTTGTACTTTTGATTGCGATTTTGCTCCTTTTTTCGGTAACAGCGGATATTAAATACAACGGCAATTTTTCTGTAAAAGCTAAATATCTTTTTATAACGCTCTACGACTCAAAAAAAACAAAACCCGAAAAGAAAAAACCTAAAAAGAAAGATAAAAAAGATAAGAAGAAAAACAAGAATAAAATCAAGCTTTTAAATAACGAGAAAACCAAAAGTAAAAATAAAACTTTTGGGGAAAAGGTTGCCGAAGATTCGGGAATTGGAGCGATTGCCGAAGACGTTAAAAAAGGCAACAAGCTCGGTTTTGATTTTGAAATGTTCAAACTTATTTACGACTCGGTAAAATATCCGGTTAAACGGCTTATCCGAAAGTTGAGAGTTGTAAATTTCAGGCTGAATTGCGTAATAGGCGGGGAAGATGCGGCAAAGGTAGCTCTTAATTACGGGGTTCAGTCGGCAGTAATTTCCGGGGGACTGTCATGGCTCGATGAGATAATCACGCTGAAAGTTAAAGAGGCGAATATTACAGCCGATTTCACAAAAGAGCAGACTGAATTGCAAATGAAATGCCGTGTAAAGTTGAGGCTTATGTCAGCCGCAGTATTTTTAGTAAGGTATATGTTAAATACTGTGAGGAATAATAAAAAATAACATTTTTACAACACTTATAGTGCAGAAAGGAAAATGGTAAAAGCATGGGAATTCAATCCGGGTAAATTGGGAAAACGAGTTTTCATAGCACTTATAGTGCAGAAAGGACAAGGGCAAAAGCATGGGAGTTCAATCCGGGTAAATTGGGAAAACGAATTTTTACAGCACTTATAGTGCAGAAAGGACAAGGGTAAAAATATGGCGCAACATTTAGAAGGTTTGATGAGTACTTCAATGGAGAAGATTAGGGAGCTTGTCGATGTCAACACGATTATCGGCGAACCGATTACAGCTCCCGACGGGATTATTATCCTCCCTGTGTCAAAGGTGTCGTTCGGGTTTGTGTCGGGCGGGTCGGATGTCCCGTCAAATCCTCCGAAGAACATTTTTGCGGGAGGTTCGGGGGCAGGAGTTACAATTAAGCCGATGACTTTTGTGGTAATAAAAACCGATGGGGATGTAAAACTCCTTGAAGCATCTCCTAAGGAGAATAACATCATGGAGACTGTATTTGAGTCGGCACCCGAATTTATTGAAAAAATTAAGGGAGTTTTTGCAAAAAAATCTTCAAAAGAAGAGCCGCCTGATTCTGACAATTCGGGATAAGAATAAATACAAAATTCAGCGTTAAAATAGTCGTATGAAAAAACTTATGATTATTTTTATGGCGGCGGTGCTTTTTATTACCTTTGGGGCAGGGTTTGCCCGCCCGTCAATAACGTTGCCCCTGCCTGAAGTTTCGGCGGCTTCTGCAATTGTAATCGATGCCGATACAGGAAAGGTACTCTTTTCCAAAAATAGCGATGAGGTACGTGCCGCGGCAAGTCTTACTAAGGTGATGACAACGATTCTAACTCTTGAAGCAGGGGACTTAGACAAACAATTCAAGGTTGATAATAACGCCATCCATGTTGAGGGGACTTCTATGGGGTTGCGCGAAAACGACATTGTTACAAGGCGTGCGCTTTGCTACGGAATGATGCTGCCCTCCGGTAACGATGCCGCGAATGCAGCCGCAGTAAGCGTTGGGGGAAGTCTGCCGGAGTTTGTCAAGTTGATGAACAATAAGGCGAAACAAATAGGAATGAAAAATACCGTTTATGCAAACCCGCATGGGCTTGACCAAAACGGGCATCTTTCCACTGCCCGCGATATGGCAGTGCTGACTGCTTACGCGCTGAAAATCGCGGACTTTCGCGAGATTTGCAAAAGCAGAACAGCAAGACTTGAATTTGGGAATCCGCCGTATAGACGCTCCCTCAACAATAACAACAAAATGCTGTTCGGTTATGATGGTTGTGTCGGGGTGAAAACCGGGTTTACCGATAATGCTCGCCGTTGCCTCATATCGGCGGCAACACGAGGTGAAACGACAATAATAGCAGTTACGCTTAACGCACCGGACGACTGGAGTGACCATACAAAAATGCTCAATCATGGGTTTACCATGACGGAAATATTAGTAAGGGATTATTAAAACGATTTGGAAAACAAAACAAGAATACAAAAAATAATAGCCGATTCCGGCTATTGCTCCCGCCGAAGGGCGGAAGCTTACATTAACGACGGCAAAGTAAAACTTAACGGCAGAGATGCAAAGCTCGGAGATAAAGCCGATGCAAACAAGGATATAATCACGATAAACGGGGTGAAGATTGCTTCAAAAGCCAAACCGCGCTATGTTAAGCTGTATAAACCGCGCGGCTATCTTTGCTCCTCATCCGATCCGCACGTTGGAACAAAAAGGCTTATTACCGAATTGCTGAATAAAATCCCGGAACGGCTTTTCCCTGTTGGGCGGCTTGATGTTAATTCCGAGGGCTTGATTATTCTGACTAACAACGGCGAATTTGCCAATAAAATTGCACATCCGTCAAACTTGTTCAAAAAAACATACAGGGTTACTGTTGCCGGAAAAGCGGATGAGTCACAAGCAGAGCGGCTGTCGTCGGGAGTTGACATAGGTGACGGTATCGTTACACGCCCGTGTACAGCCGAGATTATTACCGAGGAAGAAAAACGAACTGTTTTGCTCATTACCATTTCGGAGGGGAAGAACAGGCAAATCCGTAAAATGTGCGAGGCGTTGGGTCTGACGGTTATTCGCCTTAAACGTATTTCAATCGGCGGAGTAAAATTGGGGCAGCTTAAACCGGGGGAATATGCCGATTTAACAAAGCAAGAGCTAAAATTACTTGGAGGGTAAACCTATGGTGGCAATTAAGCATGAGCAAACGGGCGACGGTATAATAAGGTTTAGTGCGACAGGCGGGGGCAGTCTTTTAATGCGCATTGATAATAATCAAGCCGATGTAGTGGAAATAAATGCGGAGGACTCCGTTATATATGACGGATTAGTAAAGACTGCCGCGGCATACGCAATTCGCAGGGGGATTATTTTTAATAGGGAGGGGATATTGTGGAAACCGACAAATTGCGGACAAGGACAGTGATTGTTAAGGTAAACGGGATTAAATATGAGGTTGTTGTCGGGGAAATCGGCAAATCTCCACAGAAAACGGCTTTGAGAACGGATTCCGAGAAAATCTTGAGTTCTATTGACAATTGACAATTAATATGTTAATATAACATTATTACAGCTTAAAACATATACTCTTTAGCGGCATAAAATCGTAGTAAATTCGCAGTAAATTTTTCGGTTTTATGTCGTTAAAGAGTATATATTAGCTTGAGAAAGGATATTTTGTAAGCATGAGCAATATTAACAAAAAGTATAATGTAGGAATTATAGGGGCTACAGGCATGGTGGGTCAGCGGTTCGCGCTGTTGTTGGAAAATCACCCGTGGTTCAGTGTTACCGCTTTGGCGGCTTCCCCCCGTTCGGCAGGTAAGCCATACGGTGAATTAGTAAAAGAGCGTTGGCTGTTGGAGGCACCGGTTCCCGAAAAATACAAGGACATGATTGTACTTGATGCATCTGATGTAGATTCAGTTGCGAAAAAAGTTGACTTTGTGTTTTGTGCAGTCGAGATGAAGAAAGAGGAGATACGCGGGTTAGAGGAAGCTTATGCAAAAGCCGAAATACCTGTAATATCAAACAATTCGGCGCATAGAGCGACCGAAGACGTTCCGATGATTATACCGGAAGTCAACCCCGAGCATACCGAAATTGTAAAGACTCAAAGGGAACGTCTCGGCACTAAGCGCGGATTTATTGCAGTAAAGTCCAACTGCTCAATCCAAAGCTATGTTCCGGCATTGCACCCGCTTATGAAGTTTGGAATAAAAGAAGTCACCGCTTGTACTTATCAAGCGATTTCCGGCGCGGGAAAAAACTTCGACACATGGCCGGAAATGGTCGATAACATTATTCCTTTTATTGGGGGGGAAGAAGAAAAGTCGGAGCAAGAGCCGCTTAAAATATGGGGGAAAATTGAGGGGGACAGGGTTGTTAATGCTGTTGCACCTGTTATTACTACGCAGTGTATACGTGTCCCTGTGACTGACGGGCATATGGCGGCGGTCTTTGTTAAGTTTCAAAATAAGCCGTCTAAGCAGGAAATACTCGACATTTGGAGCAATTGCGGCGGAATTGATTTACCCGGTGCACCCGAAAAGTTTTTGACGTATTTTAGCGAGGATAGCTTCCCGCAAACAAAGTTGCATCGTGATTTATACGGCGGAATGGGCATTTCAATCGGTCGGTTGCGCGAGGATTCACTCTACGATTACAAATTTGTTTGCATTTCGCACAACACATTGAGAGGTGCGGCGGGCGGGGCAGTGTTAATGGCGGAATTGTTCGCGGGTAAAGGCTATTTTGATTAATTGGAAAACGAATTTTTACGGGCACATTTGTGCAGAAAGGAATGGTGTAAAATGAGCAAAAAAACAATATTTACGGGTTCTGCCCCGGCAATTGTCACCCCTATGAACCCGGACAACAGCATTAACTATGAAGCCCTCAGCCAATTAGCGGAGGAGCAAATCGCAAAGGGGACGTCTGCTTTAGTCGTTTGCGGAACAACGGGAGAGGCTTCGACATTAACCGATGCCGAGCAAATTGACTTTATTAAATACGCAGTCGAACGGACAGCGGGGCGAATCCCGGTAATTGCGGGAACGGGGAGCAATGATACATCTCATATGATTGAGCTTTCCAAGGCTGCCGAGAAAGTCGGTGCGGACGCGCTTTTACTTATGACTCCGTATTATAACAAGACTTCTCAGCGCGGCTTGGTTGCACACTTTACAAAAGTTGCAGATGCGGTAAAAATCCCGATTTTGCTGTACAACATTCCGGGGCGGACTTGTGTTAAAATTGAGATTGATACTTTTAAAAAGCTGTCGGAGCACCCCAACATTGTCGGAGTTAAAGAGGCGGGCGGCGATATAAATTACTTATCGCAGATTATTGAGGCTTGCCCGTCGTTTGATGTTTACAGCGGTGACGACGCAATGACAGTCCCCGCTATGTCAGTCGGTGCGAAAGGCGTTGTGTCCGTAATGGCGAATGTCGCACCCGATGTCATGAGCGGTATATGCAAGCTTTGCCTTGATAATGATTTTGCTGCGGCGGGGAAGCTTCATATTAAGTATATTAAACTCTGCTTGGATTTATTGAGCCTTGATGTTAATCCCGTGCCTGTAAAAGCGGCGTTGAATCTTATGGGAAAACAAGTGGGCGGTTGCAGAATGCCGTTGTATGAAATGGACGGGGAAGCGTTGGCGAAATTGAAAAAATCTTTGGAAAATTCGGGGATTTTATAAAATTTTCGGGAATGGTAGTTTTAAAATGATAAATATAGTATTGTCGGGTGCTTGCGGGAAGATGGGCAGAGTGATAGCGGAATTGGTAGGGCAGAGAAGTGACAGCCGAATCGTTGCGGGAGTTGATGTAGCGGTTTGTGGCGGCGGTCCGGATTTTCCTGTTTACAAAAAGATATTCGACTTAAAGGAAAGTGCTGACGTGGTAATTGATTTTTCTCACCCGTCAACGCTTTCGGATTTGCTTACTTACTGCAAAATGAAAAATCTGCCGTTAGTTGCGGCGACTACGGGTTATAGTAAGGATGAGGTGAGCAATATAAAAAGCGCGGCGGCGCAGATTCCCGTGTTTTTTACGGGGAATATGTCGCTTGGGATAAACCTTCTACAGGATTTGGCGCGTCGTGCGGCGCGGGTATTGGGTGAGCAATTTGATGTTGAAATTATCGAAAAGCACCACAATCTAAAAAAAGACGCGCCATCGGGGACTGCGCATATGCTCGCCGAGTCGGTAAACGAGGAGTTCGCCGACAAAAAACGCTATGTCTATGACCGTCATAACGCCCTCAAGGCGAGGGAGAAAAATGAAATAGGGATGCACGCAATACGCGGCGGAACTATTGTGGGTGAGCATGAGGTAGTCTTTGCGGGGCATGACGAGGTTGTCACATTGTCACACTCGGCATTGTCTAAGGAGGTTTTTGCCGTTGGCGCGATTAATGCCGCTATCTTCCTTAAAAATCAGCCGCGCGGATTATACGATATGTCGCACTTGCTGAAATCACTATGAAAGAAAGGTGTAAGTTTGAATAATAGCGGAGGTGTCACCGGCTTCGCCGGTGAGCAGTCCGCTTGACAGGCTTATTCATGGAGGCTTTGTGTCTCAGAAAGGCATGGTCATAAAAATGACTGATATTATTATTTGGGAGAACCAGTCGATTGTTACTTTTAACAACGTCCCGGCTTCTTACGAGAATTCGTTTATATGCGCTGTTTTGGAACAGGCTGCCGCAGAAGGAATCAACATTGACATGATTGCACAGTCCCCGGCGACTTCCGATAAAATAAGTTTCGGATTCACTTTTGGGGACGATGACATGACAAAACTGCTGAAAATCATCAATTCAAAGGAAAAGATGACGGAAATTCAGCCGCCGATTGTCAATGTCGGGAATGTTGTTAAGGTTTATAAATCGAACAACGATATATCGTCTTACAGTCCGCCGCTTATTAACAGCGGTAATGTCAAGGTAACGGTAAAGTCGCGGGAAATGGTTGACAATACCGGATTTGCCTCTAAGGTATTTTCGGCACTTAAAAAGCTCGGCTGTCTTCCGTTGCTCGTTACGACAGGTGTTGACGAGATTTCAATGCTGATTCACCATAGCGTACGTGTCGATTTAGAGAAGGAACTTAGGGATATTTTTAGTTAAGATGGTGTAAAAAATTGTGTAAAAAGGTTTGAAAGTGAATCCGCGTAAATGCGGAAAACGCGCTTTCAACGGCACGTTTGTGCAAAGGACAAGGGTAAAAAGTTTGAAAATAAATTTAAGGTTGTGCGGAAAACGCGCTTTCAACGGCACGTTTGTGCAGAAAGGACAAGGGTAAAAAGTTTGAAAATAAATTTAAGGTTGTGCGGAAAACGCGCTTTCAACGGCGCGCTTGTGCAGAAAGGACAAGGGTAAAAAGTTTGAAAATAAATTTAAGGTTGTGCGGAAAACGCGCTTTCAACGGCGTGCTTGTGCAGAAAGGACAAGGGTAAAAAAATGGATTATATTGAACAACTCGGCGTGAATGCCAAAAACGCGGAAAAACAAACCGCAACTCTCAAAACGATACAGAAAAATGCGGCATTAGAGCTTATTGCAAAGAGACTGCTTGAAAATGCGGAGCTAATCAAGAGGGAAAATAAAAAGGACATAGAAAATGCCCATGCAAACAATATGACGGCGGCATTGATTGACCGTCTGACGTTGAATGATGCACGGATTGAGAGCATGGCGGAAGGGGTTACTCAGATTATGCAGTTGGCTGACCCAATCGGTGAAGTCTTGGGCGGCGGCGACATTGCCGAAGGGTTGTCTTTGATTAAAAAGCGCGTACCCCTCGTAGTAATC
>WRLX01000048.1 GCA_009777415.1 Oscillospiraceae bacterium | reverse complement strand
AAAAAGTCCGCAGGTTGCTATTACCAGTATGCCTCATAGGGCATCCAGCTAAACCAAATCTTTGAAAGGAAACGGTGTGATTTAGCTATGAATATATCATACCAGAATAACTATGTTTGGAACTACTGCACAACCACTGGGGAATATGTCCCCGGTAAACGTGAAAGAAGCCGACCACGGGTCTCACCAATTTAATAGCCCCATTTGGGCGATACTGATTTTCTTGGTGTTCATCTTCATCGTGTTCATTGCTTTCGCGTTTATGTTCAATCGCCGGAGAGACGATGGCGGCGAAAACGTCGCAGGGCTTGCAACGGCGGCGACCGTGCCGTTAATTGCGGCGGCGGCAACGAGAAGCGGCGGAAATCATTGCGGATGGGGTCATGAATGGGAAATCGAGCATGACATCATGGAGAATCGCTACATTTCTGCAAAAGAACACGGCGAAACACAAAAATTGATTGTTGTTCAAGGCAAGGATAACGAAATCCAAGGCTTGAAAAACACTCAAGTCGTTTTAGACAAAATTGCAGAATCCGAAAGGCGCAGAGAAGAAGACGCGCGTAGAAAAGCTGAGGCTGAGGCTATTGCGGCCAAAAACATGATTCAGACGATGATGTGGTTTGGCGCGAAACCTGCAACAGCACCTGCTCATTGCGGCGGTTATGCCTATGCAGACGGATACCCCTATTAAGGCGTTTTCGTTTACGGTGCAAGCGTAGACGTTAATTAGCAAGGTTGGATTTAGGGGCTTGCACCCCCGACTTCCTACCGAAAAATAATTTATCGGAGGAAAATACCATGTGTGAAAACAGATTTGACGGTTTCGGCGGATTCGACGGTTGGGACTACGGTCCTGACGGATTTGACGGATTCGATGGCGAAAGAGAATGCTACGGGCGTGATGTAATCATCGACCGTGTGGCAAGCAAGACTGTTCCTGTGGCGGTCGAGTTCAAGCGTGTGCATAAGCACCAGTTTGTAACCGAAGAACCATTGCCGAAGCGCAGACTTATTGAACGTCCTGTACGCCGCGGCTACGGACCGGGTTACGGCTACAGACCGTACTAGAAACGAAACAACGGGGCGGGGTCAAACTCGCCCTTGTTGTAAAAATCCGCCTACGACAAAACTTCAAGTTGCCTGCTCGGCGGCGAAGCCACCGACACCGCAACCCTCGTTTTGCGAGGTGAGGGCGTTATGCCTATTAAGGAGAGATTATGAAAATACCACCTAATATTCACGATGCGATTAACGGAGCGGTTCGCCGCGAAGTTCCGAAAGCCATTCACGCTAATATTCCCGTGATTGCAAAAGCAGTCACGGAAGAAATCGGCGAAGTCGGCATTACCCCGGTTTATCAAGCACAAGCGACTAACATTTCGGTCGTTGCTGTGCCTTTAGGGGCGACTGTGCCGTTCAACACGCTCGTATTGAAAAACACAGAGGGCGAAGTTGTCCGCAATCCCGACGGCTCGTTTACAGTCTCGCGGGGAATCTGGTCTGTCGACTGGGAAGTTTTCGGGGCTGACACAGCAGGGCTTGTTGTCGATAATATAGTTGTTTCGCGTGGCATTGACGGCGAAATGGACTTAATCGAAATCAAAAACAAGACAGGGACGGTTAAAGTCATTGCGGTAACAGGAGCAATCACGCTTCAAGCTGCACCCGCTACACAGGCATCGATTGCCTTTGTGCGGGTAGCGAAAACGCATTGTCATTGTCACGAGAAGTGATTTAGGGCGGTCATCCGCCCTTACATAGCGGAGCATTCCGCGAATATAAAGGAGAATTGAAATGAAAAAAGTACACGATTTCACAGGCAACCTCGCCTGTACTATTGCAAAATGGACGGAGAAATTATCGGAACACAATATCGAAACGCTTCACGAAACTCACCCCCACGAAATGAACGTAATCACGGCATACTGCGGTCTTTACAACGCTTTGAGAACAGCATTTGACGGGTCTGATCACCACGAAAACTCCGGCAACCCCGGAACGCAATCATCATTCAGTAGGTAGCGATTATGAATGAGTTCAATTACAAAATGGACGAAATCTGTTCAGAGCTTTTCATAGGCGAACACTACCACGAACGTTGTGCTAACGAGTTTCGCAAAATCGGACTTCGGGGCTTCGGGCGTTGGTGTGATTGTGAAAGCAAAGGTGATTATTGTAGTCGTGTCGCCCTTGAAAAGCTACTGTGTGACAGGCTTGATTATTCGCCGCGAATCAATACCGCCGGAATCGACAAGGCTCTGACGGTTCAAATCGGCGACTTGTCCGCTTTGAAGTCAACGCTTGAATCGTGGTACAACCGCGAGGCTGATTTTATCACGATTCTCAACAAAGCTGTAGAACTATCAAGGTCGGTCGATATTTCAATCTATGGGGCGTTGTGTGAGCTTCTTGAGGAAGTTCAGACCGAAAAAACGCGGGTGAAAATGCTCAACAAGCGGCTTGAATTAAAGGGTTATGACGGTCACGACGTGGGGCAGGTGTCGAAAGAGCTTCACAAATACTTTGAAGCGAATCCGGACGACAAAACGCTTGATTATAACGTGGGGTGAATATGAACGACTGGCATTCCGCCGCCGTTTCGGAGATTCCGAAACTTCTTGCTATGGACATTACCGAAAAAAACGCCGCCTTTCTCGCTGATTGTCTGATAATCAGGGAATTAGGCGGCTTCGGTGCGGTTAAAAAAGAGGAAGATGTTGCTGAAGATGGCGCAATCATCGCCTATATTAACGAGGAACTCAACGACTGCGAAAAGTATTACAATTTGTGGCGCGAAAACGGCGATGAGCGGTTTAAGGATTTGTCTATTGATGAGCTTCGACACTCGGAGGTGTTAATCAAAATGGCACGTGAGTCGGGTGTGTCCGAGGAATCGGTTGTTGAGTTGATTCGGAGGCATGATGTGTTTTTGGCTTGGTTTGTGTAGTAATAGGAGTAGTAATATGAGATTATTTTGTGTGATTTTAGGCGATTGTTAGATATTTTTAAGGTAAATTTAAAACCGCTCGTGCGCACTGCTCGAGCGGTTTTGCCGGAGAAGAAGGGATTCGAACCCTTGCGCCCTTTGACAAGCCTACTCCCTTAGCAGGGGAGCCCCTTCACCACTTGGGTACTTCTCCTTATAATATCGGCTGTTTCACAATTGCTCAAGTCGCCACCAAGTCGCCGATAAATTAAGTATAACACACCTTTGCGTACTTGTCAATAGCTAATTCATAGCTTTTTTAATATTTTTTACATATTCATGAACATATTTGCCCGCATCCTCCCCATGACGTTCAATAATCGCTACAATCGCGCTACCTACAATAATCCCGTCGGCATACTCCGACATATCCTTCGCCTGTTCAGCGCGACTAATTCCGAAACCAATCGCAACAGGAATATCGGAAACCTGCCTCACCGAATCAATGACAGGCTTGACATCGGTCACTATCTCACCCCGTACCCCGGTTGTCCCCAACGAAGACACAAAATAAAGGAATCCCTTTGCGTTCTCGGCAATCATCTTGATACGCTCTTCAGAAGTCGGAGCAATAAGCGAAATCAAGTCCACGCCGTATTTTTCGGCAACATCGGCGATTTCGCGACATTCCTCAAAAGGCAAATCGGGGATGATAATCCCGTCAATACCCACAGCTTCGCATTTTGCGAAAAACTCCTCATACCCATAATAAAAAACCGGGTTCAGATAAGTAAGTAAAACAAGCGGAATCTCGCTCTTTTCGCGGACTTTGTCGACTAACCTAAACACATCATGCACAGTTGTACAATTGTCAAGTGCGCGAATGTTGGCAGCCTGAATAACAGCACCCTCGGCAACGGGGTCGGAAAAAGGAATCCCGATTTCAACAATACCTACCCCCGCCGCTTCCATTTCTAAAATAAACTCGGCAGTTTTGTCGATGCCGGGGTCTCCCGCCACTAAAAAGCCAATAAATGCCTTCTCATCTTTTTTAAAAGTGTTTACAATTCTGCTCATGTGGATTTGCTCCTTTTAAATTTCTTATTTTCATTTTAGCACATTTTCACGAATTTTACAAGAGGAAACTCAAAAATTTTGCTTTTTTTCATTTATTTATTATTTTCGCCTTAACAGCCCCCTTAACAGTGCCTCTGCTTTGCAACCATGCGTTATACTGCGCCCCCACAAAAAGTATATACATACAAAAGTAAAGCCATAGCATCAAAATTACTGCGGCGGCAAGACTACCGTAAACCGTACCGTAGTCGGAGAAGTTGTCAATATACAACGAGAAAATTCCGGAAAATCCCAACCACCCCGCCGCACTTAACAACGCACCGGGTAACTCGGAAAAAAAGCGGGTTTTTCTTTCGGGCACAAATGCGTATATAATAACAAAAACAAGGATTAAAAGCAATAACCCGATTAGCCACCTCAAATTAATAACCGATTTGTTGAGGAAATAAAGCCCGAATTCGGTTGCGAGCCAATTGTTAATCTGTTCGCCGAACACCAAAATGCTCAAAAATATGATAATTATTAATTGCAAAGCGAATACATAAATAACCGAAAACAACCGCAATTTAATCCAGCTTCGCTTAGAATCGGCTGAGTATACCTTGTTTAACCCCTGAATAATAGACAGTAAACAACGCGATGCCGCCCATATCGCCGAGATTCCCGCAACGCCGAGCAACGCCCCCGGAGTCGCCCTTATTGTGACTTCTCGTATAATCCCCGCCAAAAAATTCCCGGTTACACTTCCGAGCAACTCCCCCGAAAGCGATTCCCTCAGATTTGATGTTATGACTGTCTCGTCAAGCGGCATGAACTGCAGAAGCGACACCATCAACAGCATAAAAGGGAAAAACGATGTTATAACGAAAAATGCCGCCTGCGCCGAGTACGCGCCGACTGAGTTTCGTTCAAGCTCCTGTGCGAAGCTGCGTATTTCGCTATATGATTTTTTGATATAATTCAAACTTTGTTCCGCCTGTTAATTTATTGAAAGTAAGGGTGTAATACCCGCCCCTTGGGGCAGCTCTCTCGCCGTAGGCGAGGGGTGCAGGGCTTGCCCTGCGGTGTTACCTTACATTACTTTTTTAGAACTTGTCTATGAAAACAACTTTTTAAGATACTCCCCCGTATAAGAACCCTTGCACCGCGCGACTTCCTCGGGAGTCCCCTGTGCAACTATAGCCCCGCCCTTATCGCCGCCGAGAGGCCCTAAGTCGATTATATAATCGGCAGTTTTGATTATATCAAGATTATGCTCAATTACCACAACAGTATTCCCGCCATCGACTAATTTCTGCAAAACCTCTATAAGCTTATGCACATCGGCAGTGTGCAACCCAGTTGTCGGCTCATCAAGGATATAGATTGTCCTGCCGGTGCTGCGTTTGGCAAGCTCAGTCGCCAATTTAACCCGTTGTGCCTCCCCCCCCGAAAGAGTTGTAGCCGGTTGCCCTATTTTAATATATCCTAACCCCACATCATACAAAGTCTCCAACTTGCGGGAAATGCGCGGAATCGCCTTGAAAAATTCCACCCCCTCCTCAACAGTCATCTGCAAAATTTCATAGATATTCTTGCCTTTATAGCGGATTTCAAGGGTTTCACGGCTGTACCGTTTGCCCTTGCAGACTTCGCAAGGTACGTATACATCGGGCAAAAAGTGCATCTCGATTTTGATAATCCCGTCACCTTCGCAAGCCTCACACCTGCCGCCTTTGACATTGAACGAGAACCGCCCGGTCGAATACCCCCTCATTTTCGCCTCGGTAGTCGAAGCAAACAAGTCCCTTATATCGGTGAACACTCCTGTATAAGTCGCGGGATTTGAGCGAGGCGTTCTGCCTATGGGTGACTGGTCAATGTCGATTACTTTATCTAAATGCTCTGTGCCGAGGATTTTTCTGAACGCGCCGGGCCGAGTACGTGCACGATTAAGCCTTGCCGCCAAATGCTTATACAAAATTTCGTTTATGAGGGAGCTTTTACCGCTCCCCGAAACGCCGGTAACACAGGTAAAGACTCCGAGGGGAAGTCTCACATCTATATTCTTCAAGTTGTTTTCGCGTGCGCCTGCGATTGACAGTATTCGTGATTTATCCAACGCTCTCCGCGATTCGGGAATAGGGATTTTCTTCTTCCCCGACAGATACTGCCCGGTAATCGAATCGGCACAAGCTTTTATTTGGGGCATTTTCCCCGCACAGACAATGTTACCGCCGTGAATCCCCGCACCCGGTCCGATGTCAACAATGTAGTCGGCGGCTTTCATTGTGTCTTCATCATGCTCAACCACTATTAGGGTGTTCCCCAAGTCGCGCAAATGTTTCAGCGTTGCAATAAGCTTGTCGTTATCACGCTGATGTAATCCTATGCTCGGCTCATCGAGAATATACAATACTCCCATAAGGCAACTGCCTATCTGAGTTGCAAGGCGAATCCGCTGACTTTCCCCGCCCGACAATGTTCCCGCTGACCGCGACAGGTTCAAGTATTCAAGCCCCACGCTTTTTAGGAATCCCAAGCGTTCCTTTATTTCTTTCAAAATCGGCTCTGCGATTACCATGTCGCGTTCGCCGAAGCTTAATTTACGGGTAAAGTCCAATGCATCGCTTATGCTCATGTTGCAAAAGGTGTGAATATTTATTCCGCCGACTGTCACCGATAGTGCATCCTTATTCAAACGCTCACCCTTGCACTCGGGGCAGGGGGTCTCGCTCATAAAGCCTTGAATTTCATCGCGGGAATAGTTGCTTCCCGTATCGCGGTATCGCCGCTCCAAATTGTTGACAAAGCCTTCAAAATCGGTATCATAATAAGTTTTGCCCTTTTCAAACACCCGCTTTACCTTGATTCTTTCCCCGTCTGTCCCGTAAAGCAGGATGTTTATGATTTTTTCGGGGAGTTCGCCAAAAGGAACATCTACCGAAAAGCCGTAATGCTTTGCAAGCCCGTCAATATACATTTGGCAAATCGTCCCTTCGGAATAATTCCAGCCGGGGGCGCGGATTGCCCCTTCCCTAATGCTCAATTCTGTGTTGGGAATCAGCAGTCCGGGGTCTACACGCATAAAAGTCCCCAATCCCGTGCATCTTCCGCACGCGCCGTATGGATTGTTAAACGAGAACATTCGCGGCGTTAATTCCTCGATTGTTCCGCCGTGTTCGGGGCAGGCGTAATTCTGCGAGTAATGCTGTTCTTTTTCGCTGTCCCCGTTGACATCTACAAATATTGTCCCACTCGCCAGTCCCCCCGCAATTTCGAGCGAATCGGTCAGCCGGGTGCGTATGTCGTCTTTAATCACAAGTCTGTCTATTATTACTTCAATGTCGTGCTTTTTATTCTTATCAATCTTGATTTCTTCGCTCAGTTCATAAATAATCCCATCGATTCTCACGCGGACGTAACCTTGTTTACGCAATTCTTCTAATTCCTTGCGGTATTCGCCTTTACGTCCGCGGACAATCGGTGCCATTACTTGTATTTTCGTCTTTTCGGGAAGTGACATAACCTTATCGACAATTTGGTCTACAGTCTGCTGTTTTATTTCGGCGTTGCAAATCGGGCAATGAGGGATTCCTATACGCGCGTACATTAGCCGCAGGTAGTCGTATATTTCCGTAACAGTCCCCACTGTTGAGCGGGGATTACGTGAGGTTGTTTTTTGGTCAATGGATATAGCGGGGGAAAGCCCTTCAATGCTGTCTACATTGGGCTTTTCCATTTGTCCCAAAAACTGTCGCGCGTAGGAGGAAAGGCTTTCTATATACCGCCTTTGTCCGTCGGCGTAAATTGTGTCAAAAGCGAGCGATGATTTCCCCGAGCCGGACAGCCCCGTCATAACGATTAGCTTGTCCCGCGGTAACTCAAGGTCGACATTCTTTAAATTGTGTTCTCTCGCGCCTTTTATTATGATTTTCTTTACCATTTTTACCCCGCAACCTCAGATTTCTTTACCATTTTTTACTTTCTACCTTATCCAACAGCTTTTCTACCTCTTCAAAAGTGTCCTCGCCGAGAGTTACAAATAAACATTCGTACAACTCATCAATACTAATCTTACCGCGCTTGCATTTTACCGTGTCACGCGCGATTGAACGCTTAACTTCTACTCCCGGCTCATTGCAATTCATGATTTCCGCCTCGCGGCCTTCCGCCGCCGCAAGTGTTTTTTCAATCACTTCCTCTAACGCTTCAATCTGGTTCGATTTACACAATGCTTTCATCGCGGTAAACATTCCGATTACTTCATACCTATTCATTTTTTTGCCCTTGTCCTTTCTGCACAAACGTGCCATAAAAGCACATTTTCCGCGCAACCTCAGATTTCTTTACCATTTTTACCATTCCCATTATTCCTCACAATCACCCCTCCACCTATATTAAGCGAAGGGGTGACTATGATTATGCGTTGTAAAATCTTGCTAACAGCACACTATGACACGCTTATGCTTGTAATCAAGTTGCTTTGAGTACCCATCCTGTGGTTACCTTCATCAAGGTACGGTGACGCACCGCCGGAAACAGAGGTGTCAGTTCCGAGTGCTACATAGATAGTACTCGCGCCGTTAATAAGAGTGGCCGGAATCGTTACCGTTTGAGTCAGACCGGGATTATCGGTAGCGTGCATACGTGGGTTTTGCCTTATCCAACCGGTATCCATGTTTGCCCCGGTCAAGTAGTTAATGTTTGCAATCGCGCCGGGCGAACTGTCGGTCCACACTATAAGTCTTCTTGTACCGGGTTGCGAGTTGAATGTTACGGTTAATGTGGCACTTCCGTTGATTGCCGAAGAGCTGAACCCGTTGAGCTGTAACACGTGATTACCCATGCCTGTGAGCTGTACATTTGAACCCATCGGAGTAACCGTCCAGCTTGTTGTAAGCGGATTACAAGTCGGGCAAGCTGATGGCGGGCTTATGCCGTGCGGGCATGGAGGAGGAGGAGGATTGCAAACCAAGCATGATGACGGCGGTGTTACACCGTGTTCGCATTCGGGTAATGCGCCGCCTGGACCCGTGTCGGTAGTTGTTGTAAAGCCTGTACCCGGTTTTACGTGTTGTCCCGCGGAATTGTACAGGTAGAAATTACCGTTGGAGTCACGCAGCATTGTTTGCGAGCCATTCATCAATGTCGCTTCCGCCCTTGACAATTCGTTGAAGTCGGCATCGTTAATGCGAACTCTTTCGCCGAAACCAATGTTAAAGTTGGTGCGGTTGCGCTTGAGGAACGGTTTTACGCCGTCACGATAGTGAACATGGTCAGTAGCGGGGACTGTAACAGCGGTATTGCCGCTCGTTTTTACATAGAGGTCGCCGCCCGGTCTTACAATCGTCGAAGGCATTTGGAACTTGAGCATATTGTGTGCCGCCGAACCTCTATTATCGGTGAGGTACAATCCTCTTGTGGAAATCGCTCTTGTTGTATCGTTTTTGAGGTGAATCCAGTCGTTCTCCGCCGAGTCGTAAGCAGAAGCTTTTAACCCGTTAATACGAAGCGTTCCTTTTTCGAGGAAGTTGGGGTCTTTCATAAAGCTGATTGTTACGTTGTAAGTGCCTGCCGCCGAGGGAGCAAGTCTGCGGTTGGGATTATTAGGCTGTGTCGGGTCGGGGTCAAATCCTGCCGGCCATGAAGTCGGATTTACCATATAGCCGGGTGCGGGAACGCCTTCTATAGGAATACGCGCACTTGAATCGGAGAAGTATCTCGTGGCCAATGCCGTTCCTCTGCCTAAGCCGCGTGGGTCGGGATTCATTCCGATTTGAGTCAAACCTTCCATACCGAACGGGCGAGTGTTTACAATACCGTAGCCCGAACCCGGATTACCTTCGTTAAGCGGCGCAGAGTGATTATGCGCGGCAATCTGTACGTTCAGTACGACATCTCTGCTATTCCAAGACAGACCGAGACCCGCCGCCGAAGCATTGGTGTTGGAGTTGCCGATAAACGTCTGCATATTCGAGGCGCGGTTAGTCAAAAACTCTGTAATTCTTGCGTGTTCCGCCAGAACTGTCGCGCCTGTAGCGGCGGTGTTGTTTTTGTCGCCGGAAGGTGCTGCCGTTTGAGTGGCGGTGTAAAGTGGCCATGCTTCATTCTCATAAACGAAACCTGTAATCGATACGACACGGGCAACTTCCGCTATTCTTCTGTAACGGCTCGGAACAGGGGCAGTATGAAATTCGAAAGCAATGTCCGCCGAGCCCGCCATAATTGCGTGTTCCGCCGCTATAAGATTCTGTATTCCCGCATGAACGGCATTTGCATTTGTCGCGTTGTACGCGCCGTCCATCAAATCGGAGAATGCGTTCGCGATTTTAACTCTTGCTTCCTGCTGACCTGTAATCGCGCCTTGCTGTACGCCATCGCTGTTTTCTCCAGCAGGGCCGCCTACCATTGCACGCATGAGGAATGAACTCGGGTTAGCTTGGTAGTGTCCGTTATGGCCTGCGTCACCCGCCTGATTCTTGTTTCTCATAATAAGCGCGGTAAGGTTGTTGAAGTTAGGTTTTGATGCATTGGTGTTTAACGCGTGAATGTTATAGCCCATTTCGCCGTCTTGCGCGATAAAGAACCATTTTTGGCTCTTGAGTTTTTCGTCGAGGATGCTTGTTCCCGCATTGATTTCGGCTTTTTCGTCCGGCTCAAGGAAATATCTCCACATTTCCACGTTGTTTGCGGGCCAGTCTACGTTTGCAATATACGTGCCGAGTGCGTAGTAATGCGCAAGGCTGTCAAGGTCAACGCGGCGTTTAAACTCTTCCCATCTTGCCGAGTCGGACAAACCTATGGGGTTTAATCTGCCTTCGCTTCCGCCGCTACCCGCATTGGGTAATGCGGCAAAGCTTTGTCCGCCGCCGAAGTCTTCCTGGAATGTGACCGCTTGACCGAACACCAATCTCTTAACAGCGTCCCAGTCGCAAACGGCTTTACACCCAATTGTGCCTGCGGGTGCGATACACTGGCTTCCTCTTCCGCAAGTGTTTCTGTTGTGCATTTGGAATCGTGTTACGCCCCCGACAGCTTCCGTCCCTGCACACATATCATTCGGCGAATTCCAGAAGTCTTCGCAGCCTACGCCGTTTCCGTTCGCCGGGCCGTTTACTCTTACGCCTTGGCAAACTGCTCCGTCTTCTGTTCCGTCTTCGGATAAGTTAGTTCCGCCGCAGTTGGGGGGAATATTACCGGTATAGGTTTGCGCGGCTGCCCCCGTAATCAATTGGAAGTTCGCGTTCCACGGGTGAGGCCCGCCTTCACCGTTCCACTCTGCACAAGCACACACATACGCGCTTCCCGGTCTGAGCCTAATGCAGTCCGCCGCATTGTCTTGCGCCAAGGGCAGGTGGAAACTTGCAGAGCCACTTGCGTAGCCCGCAGTGTTCGAGGGGTCAGTCCCGTTGAAAAGGGTACGTCCGCAAGTAGTTCTGATACAGCCGACCGCACCCGCCTCAGAGCTTGAGAGCAGGTGGAAGTTTGCTTCACGTCCGCCGTACATTCTGTCCCAGTGATTTTCGGTTCTCGGCGATTTTACAAACACCATGCCGTAGTACGCGCCGTTGAGGTATACTACGCCGGGGCGGTAATTTTGAGGTGTTGCGTATCCCGCCTGTTTAAACAATTCGTTAGACAATTCATCGCGCATAAACGCAAAGTCCCTGTCCGAGCCGCCATTCCTTACACGGAATCTGCGGTATTCATGAATCATGTTTCCTTGACCTACATCGTCTAAGTTTTCTACATGGTCTGCGCCGAACAGCGGGAAAGTAAAGCTGTTGCGCTGACCCGAGCTATAGTCTTGTTCCGCATTCCTCGCGTAAAATTCCCATGTGTTTTGCTCAAAGAAGTAAGTCCCGCGAGACCAACCGCCTTTAAGCCTCATTCCCGTGCTTTGCGAGAAGAAACGCCTGTATCCGCCGTTATCGGCATTTGCGGCGGGGGCGAACATTTCCACATGAGCGGAAATTTCGGAAGCTCCTCTGCCGCGGCGCGTAAAGTTCGCGGTAATGGTCGGACCATACGCCTCCATGA
>WRLX01000047.1 GCA_009777415.1 Oscillospiraceae bacterium | reverse complement strand
AGAGTTGCGATTGTCTTTTTGAGTTTTTTCCTTGTTTTGGTAAGCAACCTGCTCGAAGCGGAGCTCCGACCCGTTGCTCTTGTTTTGCTTTGCTTGAACATTTCATGTTCCTCCTTAATAATATAGAGCGTTGGCTCTTGTTTATAACATACAAAACATATCAAGTTTGTATGTTATAAACATTATACACCTGTTAATTTGATATGTCAAGTAGGTTTTAAAAAAAATTTAAAAATATTTTTCAAAAACCTATTGACAAAGCTTTAAAAGTTTGGTATTATCTATACACTTATATGTTTTATATGTATTATGGAGGTTTTTACATGAAACCCGAAACAGCTTGTATCCACGCGGCGACTTCTATTAGAAACAAATCCCACTCGACAGGGGCAGTCGCAGTCCCGATTTTTCAGAGTGCGACTTTTGCCCACCCCGGATTCGGGCAAAGCACAGGCTACGACTATTCCCGAACGCAAAACCCCACAGTCGAGCATTGCGAGGAACTCATAACCTCCTTAGAGGGCGGCGCGGGAGCATCGGCGTTCGCCACGGGAATGGCGGCGATTGCTACGGTTATGGAGTTGTTCCGACCGGGTGATGAGATCATCGCAACCGATGACCTATACGGCGGGAGTATTCGCCTGTTCAACAACATTTCCGCCAAGAACGGCATTATTATAAAGTACGTTGACACCTCTGACTTGTCGGCTGTTCAAGTTGCGATTACTCATAGCACAAAGGCGATTTTCATTGAAACCCCGACAAACCCTATGATGAAAGTCACCGACATTGCTACGGTGAAGAAACTTATCGGTAATCGTGACATACTCCTTATATCAGACAACACGTTCCTCACGCCGTATCTGTTCAACCCGATTGCTCACGGTGCGGACGTGGTAATTCACAGCGGTACTAAATATCTTTCGGGGCATAACGACACGCTTGCGGGGTTTGTCGTGGCGAAGACTTCCGAACTTGCCGAGAGAATCCACATCGTGAAGAAGACAACGGGCGCGGTGTTATCGCCGTTTGATGCGTTCTTAGTCACTCGCGGAATTAAGACCCTTGCAATCCGCATGGAAAAGGCGCAAAGCAATGCCCGCAAAATCGCCGAGTGGCTAAAATCCCAATCTAAAATTACCGCCGTCCACTACCCCGAACAAGGCGCGATGATTAGCTTTACGACTGATACGGTTGAAACGGCACAAAACATTCTGAACAAAGTCGAGCTGATTCTGTACGCCGAGAGCTTAGGCGGTGTCGAAACGCTGATTACTTACCCGGCAACGCAGACCCATGCCGAAGTCCCCGAAGCAGAGCGACTGTCACGGGGGATTGACGAAAAACTGCTCCGATTATCGGTCGGGATTGAAGCGGTTGAAGATATAATAAAAGATTTGGAGGAATCTATGCTATGAAAAAGGTAAAGAAAAGCGAACGGGCCGGAGCTTCGCTTCGGGTAGGTTCGTTAGACAGGTTCGGAAAATTGGCAATCGTTCTTGTAATTGCTATGCTTTTATGTTTCGCCGCTTGCGAAGACGATAAGCAAAGTCAAGACGGTGGCTCTACCGCCGAAACAGGGGAAGAAGCTTCGACAATTATAACGACAATATCTGTTGTCGGCATGACTTGCGGAAATTGTGTAGCCGCAATCACAAGAGAGTTGTCGGCAATTGAGGGAATTATCGACTTTGAGGTGGTAATCGGTAAAGTCACGGTTGAACACGGAAGAGACGTTTCGGCAGTCGATATTAAAGAGGCGATTGTGTCAGCGGGATATACGCCGCTTGACAATTGAAAGGTTGATTATGAAATACAATTTTAATGAAGTCGTGAACCGTTATGGGACTTCCTCGCTTAAATTCGATTTTGTGCGTGAACGCGGTATGCCCGATGACGTTCTGCCGATGTGGGTTGCCGACATGGATTTTCCTGCACCGCCCGAAGTTTTGGAGGATATTCACAGCGCAGTAAGTCACGGCATTTTCGGCTACACCGAAGCAAAAGAAAGTTATTACAATGCAGTAATTAACTGGTTCAAGTCGCGTTTCGGCAATGACCTCGTCGGGCAGGGCAGCACCTGTTTTGCTTACGAAGTTACACGGCGAGAAATCGTCAAAGCACCGGGGATTGTTTTCGCGCTTGCACAGGCGATTCGCGCGTTTACCGAAGCGGGCGATGCGGTGTTGATTCAAACGCCGGTGTACTATCCTTTTTACGACATAATCCGAGATAATGACAGGGTTCTTGTGACAAATCCGCTTGTCTATTCGGACGGAATGTATTCAATAGACTTCACCGATTTTGAGCGTAAAATAATTGAGAACAACGTAAAATTGTTTCTGCTTTGCAGTCCGCACAATCCTGTCGGGCGGGTTTGGACAAAGGCAGAATTGAAACAGCTTAACGAGATTTGCACGCGGCATAATGTGATTGTAATTTCTGATGAAATACACTGCGACTTTGTGTGGTCGGGTCATGCTCATACTTGTTTCGGCATAATCAATAAAAACGCAGTCATTGCGACTGCGCCGAGTAAGACTTTTAATCTTGCGGGCTTGCAAATTTCCAACCTTTTTGTTAAAGATACGGATTTACGCCGTAAACTCAAATCCGAAATTAACAAGAGTGGCTACAGCCAGCTTAACACGCTCGGTATTATAGCTTGTGAAAGCGCGTATACAAAGGGGGCAGAGTGGCTACACGAGTTGAAAGTCTACCTTGAGGGGAATATAAAACTTGTTCGTGAGTTTGTGGCTGAACGACTTCCGAAAGTCAAGATGACCCCACCGCAAAGTACCTATCTTGTGTGGCTGGATTTTGCCGAGTATGGGCTTTCACAAGAGGAACTTGACAAGCGCATTACCGATGGGGCGAAACTGTGGCTTGACGGCGGTACAATGTTCGGCAAAGAGGGCAAGGGATTTCAGCGCGTGAACATCGCCTGTCCGCGAAGTGTTTTGCAAGATGCACTTGACAGATTGAAAGGAGAATTTTCATGAAAATATCGACAAAAGGTAGATATGCACTGCGAATGTTGCTTGACTTAGCCGAGGCCAAGGACAGCGGCTTTATTTCGCTCAAAGAAATTGCAGAGCGGCAGGGCATTTCAAAGCAGTATTTGGAGCAGATTGTTTCCCTCTTGAACACTTCCGATATTCTGCGTACAAGCCGCGGCAAGCAAGGTGGGTATATGCTCTTGAAAGAACCGTCACAGTATACCGTTGGGCAGATTCTGCGGATTACAGAGGGAAGCCTCGCGCCAATTTCTTGTTTGGACGACGAAGTCAATCAATGCGAACGTGCGGATGGGTGTAAAACGCTCTATATGTGGGACGGGTTGTATAAAGTTATAGCCGATTATTTAGACGGGATTACGCTTGCCGATATTTTAGAGCGAAATTATAGTGAGGTTCGTGCGGGGAGTTATGTTATTTGAGTGGTTTTTGCACTTTGCAAATTTATATTTTGCACAGTGGTGATTTAATGGAAAACAAAATCGTTAAAACAATTAAATTAGACGGTGGATTTGCAGGCGATATACATTTAATCGAAACAGCGGAAACAGAGCGTTGTATTCGTAAATCTTATGCAAATAACCCGTCCGTTGATTTGAACGCAGAGTGGAACGCTCTTGTTTTTCTGCACAACAAAGGTTACAGCGTTCCGAAACCGTTAAGTAAAAATGCGGATGAAATGTATATGCAGTATATAGAAAACGGGGTTTTATGGAACATTTATCAAACAGCCGATACGGCAACACAGCATGATTTAATTGAAAAGTTTACAAAATTACTTTATGATTTACACGTTTTAGATACAAGCGGTTATGAAAATCCGTACAGCGGACACTTTATTGAAAATGAACTTTCTGAAATAAAGAACATCTTGGAAGAAAAGCAGTTAAGAAATTATTTACCGACACTTAATAAACTTGATTTACAATCAGTAAATATTGCAGAAAAACCGTTATGTTTTATTCACCGGGATTATCACCCGTGGAATGTTTTAACCGATAGTGACAGAAAGCTATATGCCGTTGACTTACTGCTGTCGCAAGGTGATTTCCGATTTGATGTGGCTTGGACTTATATGCTCATGTCACGCAGTGACTTTCAGGAGTTTGCAGAAACGTTTTTGCTTGAGTATGCAAAATTCAATCCAAGTGTTTATGATGATTTCGATTTTTATAAATCGTTAGCTAATTTACGTTGGCTTGCTAATGTAAGCCCGTTTGCTCATGGTCAATCGGAGTTGGAATGTTTTCGCTATTGGATTAAACAAGCGGAAATGTTTTTGTAATGAATATTATAAGCATTATCACTACTTACAGCAATATCAAGCGTTGAGTTCCTTTTTAGAACCTGTCTTCAGCTTTATCAGCACATCGCTTATGAAGACAGGTTCTTAATCTCAACCGCTGCTGTTCGGCAGAAAAGGTTTAATCAAACCTGCAAGCGATTCAACATTTCTTGTTTGAATAAGTATCGTGCCGCTTCCGTTGAACTCATTTACAAGACCCTCGCCGCTTGTGAACCCGAACGTGCCGGAGGCGACCTTGATGTTATAATCCAAAGTTGTACTCCATGCAACGACATGGTTATTGTCAACTACAAAAGGCTTTGAACCATCGAGAGTGAACTCAATTATATCGCCGTAGCTGTTGACAAGCATACTTCCCGTCCCGGTAGTCTCCATGATAAAGAGTCCGCCTGTTCCCCCGAACAACGCCTTTCCCAACGACTGTTTTTTTACTTGGTAGGCAGTTGTCCCGTCGCAGGCTAAAAACGCTTGGTCACGGATGCGGAATTGCCGCCCAGGTGCTAACTCCAATTCCCTAATCGCGCCGGGTGCGTTAGGCGCAATCGCAACCATGGCATTATCCGTTAATCCGGTCACATGGGTTATAAACATACTTTCGCCTGTTACAGCCGAGCGGACCGCCGCTTTTAATAATCCGCCTATTCCGCCCCCGCTGCTGTTGCTTTTGCCCTCGAGCTTGACATTGCCGTTGTGATAAATCATGCTCCCGCTCTCGATTTGGACTGTTTCTCCCTTAGACAAGCTGATTTCAGCTACGGGAAAAGCAGTGCTGTCAGTTAATTTGTACCTCATATTAACGCCTCCTAAATAAAAATTTTCACCATTTTTTCACCATTATAACACATCTGAATAAAAAAGTCAATCTTTTTTTAGTTTTTGCGTTTTTTACACTTGACAAGATTAATATGGTGTGTTATACTGCTATAGAAAGATTACGAATTTATGCATTTTTGGAGGTATTACTTATGATGCGTCTTATTACTCGTTCGGACTTTGACGGGCTTGTCTGCGGTGCTTTACTGCGTCAAGCGGGGATTATCGACCACTATAAATTTGTCCATCCCAAGGATTTGCAGGACGGATTGGTCGAAGTGAGCGAGAATGATGTTCTCGCCAATGTGCCTTTTGTGCAAGGGTGCGGGCTTTGGTTCGACCACCACTCCTCGGAGGAGGAAAGGAATGCGGCAAAAGGCAACTTTAAAGGGCAAAGCCGCGAAGCACCCAGTTGTGCTCGAATTGTTTATGAATATTACGGTGGTGCGGAAAAGTTCCCGCATTTCGCCGAGCTTATGGATGCGGTTGACAAGGTTGACTCAGGTCAGCTTACCCGCGAGGAAATCCTCGACCCGCAAGGCTGGGTCTTGGTTGGGTTTGTTATGGACCCGAGGACGGGACTCGGGCGTTTCCACGATTTTACAATCAGTAACTACCAACTTATGGAAAATTTGTTGTTCTGTTGCCGCGGAATGTCGGTTGAGCAAATACTGAATTTGCCCGATGTTGTTGAGCGTATTGACCTTTATGATGAGCATACTAAGAAGTTCAAAAAGATGATTGAGGAAAATACCCGCATTGAAAAAGACGTGATTATTACCGATTTGCGCAGTATAAATCACGCGATTTATGCGGGAAACAGGTTTATGGTTTACAGCCTTTATCCCGAGCAGAACATCTCAATTTGGATTTCGCCGGGCAAGCGTGAGCAAGGCAAAACCGCCTCGGGTTGCTCTGTGGCAGTCGGGCATTCTGTCCTTAATCGCACAAGCAAGGTCAATGTGGGTAGCCTTATGCTTAAATACGGCGGAGGCGGCCACAAAATGGTGGGGACTTGCCAATTTAAGGATGATGTTGTCGAAGAAAATTTGCCTAAGCTGCTTAACGAGATAATTAATTACAAATAATACTATTAAAAAGCGGTGTTGCCGATGAGCAATGCCGCTTTTTTTAAAGCAAAAATATTAAAGTTCGTCATTTTTCACAAAAGCATTCCACATCATACTTGATAAATGCGTAAATCGGTGGTGAATTACCAAACTTGACAAAAAACATACCAAACTTGACATTGTTGTTGACTTTTATGAATAGCCTGCTATATAATGGGTATATCATGTTGCTACGGTTCTAAAACCCACGAGAATTGAAAAATTTTTTCATAAAAAAGCTAAAGTTTTTGGAAAATGTGACGATATAACAATTATGATGTTGCGGAAGCAATTTTTAAAAGGAGGCTAACACAAATGGCAAGAGCGTTAAAAATCAACTGCGGATGCGGTTATCAAAAATCTCTCGCGGTCGGCGGCGGACGTGCGTCAATAAGTTTGAACTATATTCGTCATTCTTTTTCACCGGAGGAACTTTCCGGATTTGAACGCGCAATCGCAAAAAATGAACACGATTACAGCTTTCACAGTCGTATTGCGCATTGCGAGCATTGTAAAGACATTATAAGCGCGGGTGTGCTTAGGTACTCCTTGGATGGGAAAACGGAGTTTATATACAAACCCTGCACCATATGCGGCAAAACCGTAATACCTTTTAATGACAGCAAGGATGACAACAAATTTGACAAAGTTATCCAATGCCCCAAATGCGCTAAATCGGTGCAATTAGAGGATGACAGCAGCGTAATGTGGGATTGATTCTCGGTTTTTAAATTAAAAGTAAGTAAGGAGAACAAGTTTGAATAATAGCGGAGGTGTCATCGGCTTCGCCGGTGAGCAGTCCGCTTGACAGGCTTATTCATGGAGGCTTTGTGTCTCAGAAAGGCATGGTCATAACAATGGTAATTCAAAACAACCTTAACGCTACAAATGCGTTAAACAAGCTTAATGTCAATACTCACGGCGTTAAAAGCGCGAGCGAAAAGCTATCTTCGGGATTTCGCATTAACCGCGCGGCAGACGATGCGGCGGGTTTGGCTATTTCGGAAAAAATGCGGGCGCAACTTCGCGGATTGGGTCAGGCTATACGCAATGCGAATGACGGAATAAGCCTTATTCAAACTGCCGAAGGTGCGTTGGACGAAACTCATGCAATGTTGCACAGGCTTAAAGAGCTTACGGTTCAAGCAAGCAACGGTACTTACACCGATGAGGAGCGTAAGTATATGCAGGGGGAAGTTGACGCGCTTTTAGAGGAAATGAACAGGATTGCCGTTGCTACCGATTTTAACGGAATAAAACTTCTTGACGGTTCGTTAGAAGAGGGCGGGGCGAAAGGCGGCAACAATACTTACGGCTCTGTTTTCGGAATGCGGCAATACAGCGCGGCATTCAGTCAGCATATTTCCGTTTCATCGAGTGCACCGGGCGTTACAATCGCCTTTACGACTAATGCATCGGGAGTTGGCAATGAATTTGCCACATGGGATGAAACAGGGAAGCATTTGACCGTCAATCTTGCGACAGGCGGCGCGTACAGCGATTCCCGCATTAACGCGCTTATTCAAGATGCATCGGTCAGAGAAACGGGGCAGACTCCGCCCGCTAAAGTCGAATGGAGGAGCGATGTCGGTGTAATTGTCGGGGCGAATTTTACTACTTCGGCGACTGTTGCGGGAGTAAGGCAGACTGCTACGCTTGATTTACTGCCGCTTATGCTTCAAGGGCCGGACCCGTTTGAGGGTGGAATATTGGGTCACGCCGATAAAATCAGCTTTACGGCAAATCAATTTGGTTCTCATGTTGATACAGAAGGCTTGTTTTCGTCAATTATAATAAGAACCAATGCTCTTCCGGGCAAAGAGGGTGTTACTGTTGATGCTCCTGCGCAATTCGGCACAGCAGGGGCGGCAATCACACTTAACCTTTCTACCGGAGTTGAGTACTCAAACAGCGATATAGAAAATCTACTCCGTCAAGCGGGATTTGATTACAGCGTAAACCTGTTCAGCTCAATCGCCCCCGACGGCGACAAAACCGCCTTTTTCACCCAAATAGGCGCAATCAGAACAGGTGTAGGGGCAACAATTGGTGAAAACGGGATGATAACAGTAGGCAGCTCCACTTTGGGTTCTGTAAACGCAACTGTAACAGGCTCAACGACGGGAACAGCTTCCACTAACTGGACGAGTATCGGAGGCAAGAATCTGAACTGGTTGCGGGATGAAATCGCCAATGTAATCGCGCCTAATGTGGTTTCCTCAATTATGAGTGCTTTCCCATCGCTTGGATTCTATAGCGGTTCTACCATAAGCATAGGGATGGGTCATGAAACTATGCCTACCGGTGTTCAGGGGGCGGTGTCTCATAGTGCCTCCTATAATCCGGCAACCCTGGGCGGTTTCAATACCCTTGAGCTTAAATTAAGTACCAGCTTTATAAACTCAATAACCAACGGTTCAGCAGCCGGAAACTTCACATCGGGTGGACGTGATGAGCTTATTGAGCTTATTGCCCATGAGATGATGCACGCTGTCATGTTTACATCTGTATCGAACGTAATGCGTGGAACTACCGGGGGTGAAGCACCGTTATGGTTTAAAGAGGGATGGGCACAAGCCGTAGCCGGACCCGCAAATTGGGTTTCGGATCACCTTGGTCTAAACGCAAGCTCGTCCACTACCCAAATTCAGAATGCACTACAAACTCACGCTTTGCAAAACGGCGGCGGCGGCACTGGTGCATCTCATTACGGAACAGGGTACTTAGCCGTTATGTATCTTGGCTATATGTTTAACGGCGCAAGCGGTCCTGTAACAAGCGCGAACATTGCCACGGGGCTGAATAAGCTTCTCGGCGAGTTACAAATGGGGAAATCGCTCAATGCGGCAATTAACGACAACACAAAATTCAGCAGCCTTGCTAATTTCCAAAGCGGGTTTGCCACCGATGCACAAGCGCATACTTTTATTCAGCAATTACTTGCGGCAACTACCGCAGCGGGTACAGGCTCGGTTCTCGCGGATTTAAATGCAAACATTGGTATTCCGTCTACACCCGGCGCAGAGAGCTTTTTGAGCATAATTACGGGCAGTAACACAGCTACAAACACTTTCCCGACCGGGTTCGCCGTTGTAACGGGGGGGAGTGTAACAGGCGACGGGGTGAAGGTGCATCCTACCTTTGAGGCTTTCCCGGCTGTTGCGGGTTCGCCGCCTACTTTGACAGCCTCGATAAATGCGGCGGGTATGACGATTTCTTCTAATAAAAACGGTAATTACTATTTCGTTATACAAGATAAAGGCGACGTTATATGGATGCCTCAAGACCTTAAAGATAGACCTAATGTAATTTCCGGGGCTATTACAGGAGGTACTCCGGTTCAAATCGACCTTAACGCTCTTGGATTTGACCCCGAAACACAGCGGGTTTTAGTTGTTGTACAGTGTGATGATGACGATTTATTCAGCACTGTGAGAAATCTTACGTTTGACCCGAGTACATCTCCCGTTGACGATGACCCGTATGTTCCTATTTTCGGTAATTTCACCGATGGGCAAGGTTTAGGTTGGTCGCACTTTACTGCGGGCGGCAATGGGTTGACTTTACAAATCGGGGCGAACAATGCGGCGGAACAGAGACTTACGGTGAATATAAGTGCGATGGATTCGATTGCGCTTGGTGTTTCGGCAATTGATGTGACGGCGATTGAAAAGGCGCGTGAGTCAATCAGCAAGGTTGATACGGCAATTTCTACGGTTTCACGTCAGCGGGCTTCGCTCGGCGCAACACAAAACAGGCTTGAATTCACGGTAAACAGCCTTACTGCATCGCTTGAAAACCTTACGGCGGCTGAATCACGGATACGTGATGCGGACATGGCGGCGGAGATGATTGAGTATACTAAGTACAACATTTTACAACAGGCGGCGCAGGCGATGCTCGCACAAGCGATTCAATCACCGCAAGCGGTATTACAGTTGTTGAGGTAGAATTGTTATCAAAAACAGACACACCTGTGTAAGATGTACGGAAGTACATTTTACACAGGTGGTTTTTTATGGTTGAGTCGCAAGCCATCTTTACGCTTGCTATTTCCACAAAACATCTTGTATGTTCGCACTATTGATTTCCACAAAGATAACTTCTTCGTTTGCACTCTGCGAACCAAGCTTTTCCGCCGCTTCTAAAAGTTGTTCATTGTCGGATATTTCTGTATAAGTGTCTATATTATGCTCCCATAACAATTCCATTAGCAAATTATCGCTTCTCTTAGTCCAGTAATAGCATTTGAACATACTTGAACGCCCGCCCGAAACAAACACACCCGGGAAAGATGGCTCTGCCGATATATAGCAACTTTTATAGTGCATATCCATTCGCTCACCTATTAGTTTGACGTTGCCGTTATGGGTGTATACGTTGGCAAAAATAGAGCCGCCTTCAATTTCATTGTAGTACAAGATAATCAATTCCGGTATACCATCATTGTCCATATCAACTGCCGCAAAGCTACCCGCATAATGGGCATCTTCTGCATAGCGGCTCGGGTCTTTTAAAAATTCTTCATAGTCAGAACGCCATGATTGAGAGTTCGCGGCGGAATAGTCTATAAGCACTGCATCCATATCTACCACAATAATTGTGTCATGACGGTCACCACCCGCCGGAATATATAAATTAACGATTACACTTAATTTTTTATTTGTATCTAAAAAGTATTTAATAGAATTGTCTGAAACTGAACTTTTATAACGGTTGACACTTTCACTGTTGTATATATCAAAATCATTTTCTTCGTAAAAATCTTCTCCTGCAGCATGAAACTCTTTTGATACATTTTGCATTTTTGTGGTTATCGCTGTTTCAACTTTTTCAGATATGTTATCGGAAGTAAAACCCGCATATCTATAGACTTCTTCATAGCTTAGTAATTTACCTGTTTTCAAATCGAAATTGTAGGTAAAATATTCGGGGCGAACTACATCGGTAGCCCCAATCCCCAACCATAAATTTACCGATAATATATTTTCGTCAACATACTTTATATATTTACATTCGTCAACATACGTTAAATTATCTTCAATGCCTTGTTTATACGCTTCTACAGCTTGAAGAAATACCTCTTTTATTTCTGCGTTAGCTTTTTCGGCATCTGCCGATTCAATGTTTATGAAAGGCACTACTATATCCTTAACATAGTAAGTAGAGCCGAAGTCTGTTGTATACGATTCAAACGGAACGTCATATTCATAATCCGCATCATGTATCCAATTTTTGGCTTCTGCTTCGCTGTTAAGTCCCTCGCGCAAAGCCTCATTCTCTGCTAAAAGCCTGTCATAGTCTTCTTGTGAAACACCCTCATTGCTGCTACAGGCGGTAATGCTTGAAATCATGGCGACCCCGAGTAATAATATGATTGTTTTTTTCATAGTGAACTCCTTGTAAGATTTATTGGAAGTAAGGGTGTAATACCCCGCCCCTTGGGGCGGCTCTCTCGCCCGCAGGCGAGGGGTGCAGGGCTTGCCCTGCGGTGTTACCTTACATTTTAAAGACCATGCCTTTCCGACACCAACGAGTCGTGAAGATTCGCCGTGTCTAACAGCCTGCTCGAAGCGGAGCTCCGACCCGCTGTTTTTCTTCAAACTATTATACCACATAATTTTTCCTTTTGTCAATTATTTTTTGAAAATAAATTTATAATTCCCCAAAAAAACTTGACAACTCCACAAAACCATGCTACACTAATAAAAAATAACAAGGAGCAACGCACAATGAAAAAGTACAAAACACCCACAGCAATTATACTGACAATCGCACTGTCACCGACTTAACACCGTCTTTCTGCGAAACCTCGACACTTGCCCCGCACTCGTTTGTTATCTCGAAAATCGTCACATACCCAAGCCCGACACCCTCGCCACGATT
>WRLX01000046.1 GCA_009777415.1 Oscillospiraceae bacterium | reverse complement strand
CGTTCATCTGCCCGTATACTAAAGCGGTCTTATTGATAACGCCGGACTCGCTCATTTCCTGATAAAGGTCGTTACCCTCGCGTGTACGCTCGCCGACTCCCGTGAACACCGACAGACCGCCGTGCTGTTTCGCAACATTGTTGATAAGCTCCATAATCAAGACTGTTTTGCCGACTCCCGCACCGCCGAAAAGACCGATTTTGCCTCCTTTTAAGTAAGGGGCGATTAGGTCAACGACTTTTATTCCCGTTTCCAAAACTTCGTTAGCCGCTGCCTGTTCCTCATAAGCAGGTGCTTCGCGATGAATTGCCCAACGCTCTTTCGCATTTGGCGCGGGTTTATTATCCACCGGCTCGCCGAGGAGATTAAAGATTCTGCCCAACGTACATTCCCCGACAGGAACGGTTATGGATTTACCCGTGTCAACAGCGGGCGTTCCTCTGACAAGTCCATCGGTACTGCCCATTGCAATACAGCGTACAATGTCATCGCCAATGTGTTGCGCAACCTCCACAACTAATTTTTCACCGCTGTTGTCAATTTCGATTGCGTTAAGCAGTGCCGGCAGTTTATCTGCCTCAAACCGAATATCAAGCACCGCTCCGATAATCTGAACAACTGTTCCCGTATTCATAAGCAAGCCTCTCCTTTTTGGAATATAGAATTAATTTTAAAATTTCTTATTATAGTTGCTTAGGTTTTTCAAACAGAGCGACTATAAAGCATTCGCTCCGCCGACAATTTCATTGATTTCGTTTGTGATTTTCTCCTGCCGAGCGCGATTATACAAGAGCGAAAGGTTTTCAATCATTTCCTCGGCATTATCCGACGCGCTTTCCATTGCAACTCGCCGTGCACACTGCTCCGAAGCGTATGACTCGGTAACTGCGCATTGAATCAAACTCATGAGAAAGCAAGGTACAATACGATTAAAAACTGCCTCGGGTGCGGGGTCATAGGTAATTTCACCTAATTGCTTTGCATTTGATTCCGCTTTTCCGTCATCGTCTTGATTTTGGTCAAATTGTGCGGCATTTATGGGCAAAAGAGGCATAATTGATGCTTCTTGAGTCATAGAAGAAACAAACTTGGTATAAAACAACTGTACCTCATCGACACTGCCGTCTAAAAACAATTTTACAGCCATATTCGCAATATCGGAGCAATGCCCCGGTTTTAGCAAATCCAAACCCACTTTGCTGTTTATTATATCGTAGCCACGCTTTTCAAAATATTCAACCGCTTTTTTCCCAACGGCAATTATTTTCGGCTTTTCAGCTTTTTCGGAATGACTTTCATGGGCGGCAGAAACTAACTTAAAAATTGAGGAGTTGTATCCCCCTGCGAGCCCCCTATCGCCCGCGATTACAATATAAAGGCGGCGATTCCCCGGAGGTGTACTGCCTTGCCCGCTTGAACCGGATTCGCGATTTCGGGTAAACACAGTATCTATATTATGAGAGCGGGATATTTCGGTGAGCATTCTATGTTGCTCTTCAAAATACGGGCGGGCACTTGCCGTTTTTTGCTTTGCACGGCGCAACTTAGAAGATGCAACAAGCTCCATAGCTTTTGTAATTTGCATGGTGGAACTGACGCTTTTAATCCGCCTTTTGATTGTTTTCATATTTGCCATTAAGACCACACCCCTTTTCAGCCATTAAGACCACACCCCTTTTCAGTCATTAAGACCACACCCCTTTAAATACCGAAGTAAAAATACCAAAATAAAATTTTAGTCTGCCGAAAAGTAATCAACTTTTTTGAATATCATCCCTGTTACCACGAGTGCAAAAGTCCCCGTTGCGATTACTAATGCTACAATGCTTATGATGAATCCTGCTTTTCCCATTGTTAATGGATTCTCCTTTCGATTTAGGTTTTAACTTATTTTTTCATTACAACTTAGAAATAAATTCCTTAGTAAAAGCCTCAAGCCCCGACTTCATCTTCGCCTCGATTTCTTTAGTAAGGCTCTGTTCCTGCTTTAACAGCTTGATTATTTCGGGGTTGCTGTCGAGCCATCTGAACAGTTCGGACTCATATTCGCCGACTTTTTTCGGAGGAACATCAACAAGGTAATCATTAATAACAGCATATATAATGACAATCTGCTTTTCTACTTCAAGCGGTGACGACTGCCCTTGTTTAAGCACTTCTACTATGCGTTCACCCTTTGCAAGCCGCGCCTTAGTGTCCTTATCAAGGTCAGAACCGAACTGGGCAAACGCTTGCAACTCTCTGTACTGAGAGTATTCCAATTTAAGCGTACCCGATACCTTTTTCATAGCTTTTACTTGTGCATCTCCGCCAACCCGCGATACAGAAACACCCGGATTTACAGCAGGTCGGATTCCCGAATTAAACAGCTCGGTTTCAAGGAAAATCTGACCATCGGTGATAGATATAACATTTGTAGGTATATAGGCGGAAATGTCCCCCGCCTGTGTTTCAATTATAGGGAGTGCGGTCAGCGAGCCTCCGCCGTAATCTTTGTTAAGATTCGCCGCACGTTCAAGCAACCTTGAGTGAAGATAAAACACGTCTCCGGGGAATGCCTCACGTCCAGGCGGACGTTTAAGCAACAGCGAAAGCGCGCGGTAGGCAACTGCGTGTTTAGACAAATCATCGTAAATGATTAACACATCTTTGCCTTTTTCCATGAAATATTCACCCATAGCGCAACCCGAATAAGGGGCAATATACTGCAAAGGCGCAAGCTCGGAAGCGGTTGCCGCAACGACAATGGTATAATCCATCGCACCTGCCGATGCCAACTGCTCAACTACGCCGGCAACAGTAGAGTTCTTTTGTCCGATTGCCACATAAATGCAAATTACGCCCGAATTTTTTTGATTAATAATTGTATCAAGGGCTATCGCAGTCTTTCCCGTTTGGCGGTCACCTATAATAAGCTCGCGCTGTCCGCGACCAATCGGAATCATTGAGTCAATCGCTTTGATGCCTGTCTGCAAAGGAACATTTACTTTTTCGCGAGTAATAATTCCTGAGGCGATTTTTTCAACAGGGCGGCTTTCCTTAGCGAGAATCGCACCTTTACCGTCAACAGGTTGCCCCAATGAGTTGACAACCCGACCGAGGAGTTCATCTCCCGCAGGCACGGAAACGATATTGCCCGTCCGTTTAACGGTATCGCCTTCCTTAATATTTGCATCGGAGCCGAGCATAACGGCACCAACAAAATCCTGCTCTAAATTAAGTGCCATACAACGAACACCGTTCTCGAATTCAAGCAACTCGCCCAACATACACTTTTCCAATCCGTGAATCCGCACAATTCCGTCACCTATGGTAACAACTGTCCCCGTATCGGTAAGCTTTACCTTAGTTCCGAAATTTTTAATCTGCTCCTTTAGTATGGCGGTAATTTCATCGGGTCGTAAATCCACACTACCCATGCTTTTACCCATGCCCTTTCCGCACAAACGTGCTATAAAAATTCGTTTTCCCATTTAACCGAGAAGTAAGTTTAAAACTCTTGCCCATGCCCTTTCGCGCAAACGTGCTATAAAAATTCGTTTTCCCGTTTAACCGAAAACAATTACGCAATAATATTTGCGATATCGTTTTTGAGTTCAGCCAATCGCGTCTTCACGCTCCCGTCAAGGCGAACGTTGCCGTAGTCAACTACAACACCGCCAATAATCGACTTGTCAATTTTTTCGGTAAGCGACACGCTTTTTCCTGTAATCAGCGACATTTTACCCACAATTTTTTGTCGCAATTCTTCGGTGAGCGGCATTGAGGAGGTGACCACGACCTGCGCAATCGCGAATTTTCCATTATACAATTCGCGAAAAGCCGTGTAAATCTGCGGAAAATGCGCCATACGCCCTTTAACGGTGAGCAGGCGCAGAAAATTACAGACATAATCAGTCACTTTTCCGGAAAAGACCGCTTCAACCAAACCGACTTTTTCGCTTTCGGAGATAGTCGGTGTGTTCAAAAGCTTTACAAAATCCGGAGTGGCAACAATGGCTGTCCTAATATCGTTTAACTGATTCAGAGCAGAGTCAAACACGCTTCTTTCGGAGTCCCCCTCCTCAAGCAACGTAAAAAACGCATCCGCATAAGTCTTAGCAACACTTGCCATAATCAATCACCCGCATTCACCAAAAAACTTTCGATAATCACCGCATTGTCTGCCTCGCTTATTTCCTTTTCGGCAACAGCTCCCGCCGCCATAATCACAATCTCGGTGATTTGGTCTTTAATCTCATTCACAGCACGCTTACGCTCACGCTCAATGTCATCCACAGCTTTTTGGCGGATTTTCACGGCAGCGTCTTTAGCTTCTGTGATGATTTCATCTTCCTGCTCCCGCGCTCTTGCGTTGGCGGCAGTGATGATTTTGGTCGCTTTTGCCTTGGAATCGGCGAGCAACGCTAAATATTCCTTTTCGGCGGCAGCGGCTTTATCTTTTGCCGCACTTGCCGCTTCGAGCTCGGCATTGACCGCTTCCTTGCGCTTTTCAAGTATTGCCTGCACTTTTGAGTGCAAAAACTTCCAATACAGGAACATAAGTACTCCCGTATTAAACAAGGTGAGGAAGATTGTTGAAGGGTCAATGTTGAAAAGCTCAAGATACTTCGGCGATTCCGCTAACAGAACCAATCCATTTAAATTAACATAATTAACCATTTGTGTACAGCCCTTTCAGACGTTTCTTAAAGAATTATCTGTTTGTAAGTGCGTTTGCGAACGGGTGAAGGAACATACAAAGCATAGCGAATACGAACGAGTAAATCCCCGTCGTTTCCGCAATAGCGTCGCCGACAATCATTGTTCTTGTGATTGTGCCGCCCGCTTCAGGCTGCCTTCCGATTGCTTCAACCGCTTTACCTCCGCAAAATCCCTGACCAATCCCCTGTCCGATTCCGGCAATCATAGCGATTCCCGCGCCGATTACTTCTGCACCTAATACAAAAGCTTCACTACTAATACCACCCATTGAACTTACCTCCAAAAAAATTATTTCACCCTATACGGGGAATTCAACTGATTTTCAGTTGCTGCCAATCGCGGTTTGCACCGATTAGCTCAAGCATCATTCGCCGCAATCCGCACCCGCAACGTACACCATTGTAAGCGTACTGAAGATAAATGCGTGTACAACCGCCCCGAAAATATCAAAATAAATCGACAATACCGCAGGAACAACAAGCGCGAAATTGCCCAACGCCCAATAAACAATCGAGCCGATAATCAACCCGCCGAGAATGTTCCCGTAATGGCGGAACGACTGCGAAAGCGGGTTCGCTAATTCGCCGACTATATTCATGGGCAACATGACGGGGATGGGGTCAGTATAACTTTTCAGTCCGCCCCACAGCCGCCCGGTTTTAAATCGATTCCTCTGAACGAGGATAAATGTAATCACGCCCCACGCCAGTATCACCGAAATGTCGGAGGTCGGCGGGCGGAATCCCATAAGTCCCGAAAGACTCAAAAACAAAGAGAAGCAGAATAAAGTTCCTATGTAGGGCGAATATCTGCGGTAGCCCCCCCCCATTGTATCTTTTACAGTCCCCGTAAAAAACGTCACGACCATTTCAGCAAAAGCCTGCCGTTTGCCTTCGGGCTTGACTTTCAGATTCCGCCCCAGTATAAAAAACAATGTCCCTAAAATGAGCATTATAACCCACTGAACCGTCACAGACTCGGTCAGTCTGAGCGTAATGCCGAAAAGTTCAAACTCGGCAACAACTAAAGGGCCGTTGATTTCCAAACTGCTTAAAAATAACGGATTCTTATTGAGCAAATCCATAATCAGTCCCTCGCTCTCTTATTAGTTCAATTTTTAATTTATTTAAAAATTTTGTCGTTTTTGTTGAACACTGCTTTAAAGTAATAGTGAATTTTCGGAAAAAACAGCGGAATCATAGCCGTAATCGCATTAATTGCCCCTAATGTAATCAAAATCCCGAATGCGGCAAACCCGCCTAAATATCGGCAAATAAAGCTGATTTTCGAGTATCTTTTTGCGTAAATTATATCTTTTCGGCGAAGAATTTTCCCAGCTTTTACGCCTAAGTGATAGAAATTCAAGAGCGAAGCGGCATTTCCCGCAACAAGTCCCGTTAAAAATCTCCAGTCAAATGAATCCACAACGCTGTAAACCGCGCAAATAATAAGCGTTATTCCATTTAGTACTATAAAAGTCCACATCATGCTTTTAAGCTCTTCTGTTACAATTTGGACGGCTTCTTCCCGCGGTTTTCTCGGAATTTTATTGGGAAGCTTATTTGATTCTGTAGTTATCATCATAATAATCATAGTCCCGCTTATCTATTTTAAGCTGAGGTGGATTTGAATGCTTGGAATCATCGTACATATCAAGGAGCTTTTTTAAATAAGTCCAAACTCCGGCAACCATTACAAAAAGCCCAAACAAAACAAACAGTATAGCCAACCATTCAGCAAGCTCAAATCTGCGGACTAACCAACTGCCCCCCCCGATAAACAACAACAACGGCGATATTATCAGCCAAACAATATGCCCCGCAATCGCGTAAACCTTAATAGGTGAATTTTTATCCATATTAGACCTCCACGGAAACTAACCACGGGTCTATTTAAAAGAATATACTTTCGAGCCGCCAAATTCCGTCTTCTTTTTTGAGCATACGCATTTGTTTTACAATGTCTTCCGGCTCTCCGCTTTCGTTTTCGACTGTATTTCCGTGCAAAGTCGCGCTTATGATTGCTTCAACCTCGGATATAAAAGTCAAAGATATTTCGACATCACCCCAAATTAAGTCATAGCTTTTAGGGTGATAGCTCTCGTCAACGCCGATTCCTCCGTCTCTGTTTTTATAAACAGGATTGCCTCCGATTGTTTGGGAGGAAAACCCTTTTATTACTTCTGCCGCAGGTTCAATGAAAGTCAAGTCTACAAGCGTGAATATTTCATCGGCGGTTTTGTATTCGATAACATCTTCTCTCAGAGTTCGGTAGCCGTCTTCCGAAGGATTATTAAAGGGTTCGGGTTCAAAGTGTGAGTTTAAGTCATACGCCACGAGGTAAAATAACCTGAACACCTCGTAATTATCGCGGACTAATCGCCCGGCGGCATCGTGCATTTCCTGCTCAAGCTCTTCATCGGGAATAAACTCATAATCTTCGCTGTCATTGTTACGAGCGAATGCGATGTCATCGCCCGTATACTCGCCGTCAGCATCTGACCTAACCGATTCGGCGGAGCGTAACTCGCCGGCATTATCGTCTGAAGCAAGCAAATTAATTGTAAAAATCACTGCAACAATTGCAAGCAACGCCACTGTTGCGGTAATAATTAAAGCGGGTTTATTGCTCATATCTCAATTCCTTCAAGCTTTAGGCAAGCTCAGACAGCGGCAAATTATCCGACAATTCCGCATATCTTTCGCAAAATCTACTTCATTGTTTAATATTATATACTATCAATAATAAAAATGCAAGCCTTTTTTTAAAAATTTTTTAAGTTTTTTAAAAATTTTATATTATTACTTTTTTATTGTATTTTTTTGCTAACCCGGACAACACTAATTAAAAAGTATGGACACAGCTTTTAAATAAGGGGGTGCATTTCATAAACACGGATATAATTTACGCCGAATGGAAATTAAAGCCGATAGCTTCGCTTTACCCGAGAATTAAGCTTATGCGCGGGATACTTAAAAAAAGCGATGAAATAAAGGAAAAGCGGCTTCTCGAAAAGGAAATAGGTATACTCGGCAAATCTTGTAAAGGTTTTCGGATAAATCTTTGCAAAATCGGAGACGGCAATATGCCCGCATTGGGTGCCGCAATTGCGTCCCTTGGCGAAATTACGGAGGATAGTGTAAGGGAGTGTATTTCCTTTATATCGTCTCAAAAAGAGCTTACTTCAATGGATGTTGACAGCTTTTGTTGGCAGGCGAAGTTCGTTGTAATCGACAAAGCGGTTTGCGGCGGGGATTTTGTCGGGGACTACGGCGCGAAACTCGGCGCGCTGACTATGCTTGATACCGAAAAAATATGCCGTGAATTAAATCCGCTTGACAGAGTTTTCGGCGAGGACTTGCTCTATTCGGAGCTGACGGGCGAGACTAAAGCTCTTTACCGCAAGATGAGTTCCGAAATTTCCGAAAAAACCAAAGTGAGCGAAGCGCGGTTGTCGCGCAAATACGTTGACATCGCTCAAAAATCAAAAAAGCATATAGGCGGGATTATCATCAAGGAATACCGCGAGCATTTCAAGCTTATGAGTCCTTCCCGCTATATTGCAGCACTTTTTGCCGTTTCCGTGTTTTTGAGCTGCATTGTCGGATTTTTTACAAATTATTACTTGATTCCTCTTATGTTTTTTCCTATATTTGCCATTGTAAAGCCTGTGTTTGACTTAGCTGTGTCAAAATCAATACGCCCGCAAATCCCGCTGCCCCAAATCGAGTTAAAAGGGGAGATTCCCGCAGAGGCGCGGACGCTTTGTGTAATATCGACGTTGCTGAGTTCTCCCGACGATGTAAAACAGGTCGTCAAAAGGTTAGACTCGGCGCGGCTCAAAAACACATCGGGCAACCTTTTCTTTTGCGCATTGTGCGACTTTAAGGCAAACAAGTCTAACGAAGTCGCCCCGGAAGACGAGGAAATTATCCGCGCGGTAAGTGAAGAATTCGGAAAAAGCGGTTACACGGCGTTAATCCGAAAGCGCGAATATTCCAAGACTCAAAAGTGTTTTCAAGGCAGGGAACGCAAACGCGGCGCAATAGAATCGCTGATGAAACTGCTACGTTCCTCCGATTACCCGGCGGCGGCGGGGGATTTCGCGGAAATAATCGGTTCAATGTCAACTCTTGTCGATATACAATATGTATGCGCGCTTGATTATGACACTGTTCCGCTTATGGACAGCATATCCGAGCTTGCAGGGATTGCCTTGCACCCTTGTCACAAAAGCATCGGGATAATCGCGCCGCGCATTACAACAACGCTTGCCTCCTCCCTCAAAACGGGATTTTCTCGTGCAATGGCGGGGAATGGAGGGTGTGCAGGTGCATCAAGCTATGACAGTTTCTCGGGTGAATTTTATCAAGACTGTTTCGGCGAGGGTATTTTTACAGGCAAAGGCTTGATTAACGTCGATATTTTCATCAAATCCTGTTTTAATCCCGATTCGGGGAGCGAAAAAAAGGGGGAGCGATTCAGGAGCGAAACGGTACTTTCCCACGATATTCTTGAGGGGGGGTTCTGCGGAGTCAGGTATGCGGGTGACGTTGAATTTTCCGACTCGTTCCCCGAAACTTCCAACGCTTATTTTAAAAGACAGCATCGATGGCTTCGCGGGGATTTGCAGAATTTTCGATATATGTTTGACAAAAGGTTCACAAGGCTTACCCGTTTTAAGCTGTTTGACAATGTAAGACGGGCGGTAACTCCGCTTTTTATATTCCTTTGCTTTTTTGTGTTTGCAATCCCTAACGCGCGAAACTCTCTTATTGTTGCATTAATCGCGCTTGCCGCAGTTATAATGCCGTTTTTGACAGGTTTTTTACCGAGTGTAATCCGCGGAAGAAAGTTTTCCAATTATCGCAGATTTTATTCGCCGATTATATCTCAGACGAAACAGCTTTTGCTTCAGTGCTTGATGGAACTGCTTTTGTTGCCCAAAAGCGCACTCATCTCCCTTGATGCGATTTGCAGAACGGTTTGGCGTATGATGGTGACAAGGCGGCGGCTTCTTGACTGGACAACTGCGGCAGCATTTGACGGGATAGCGAGAAAAAAGGGCGGGGTTTTCACAATTTCCCATATGCTCGGCGCAGCAGTCGTTTCGGCGGCACTTTTAGTATTAGCGGTGACTGTGGGTGAAATCTTTGCCGGGAGCTTGTTTGCTGTAATCATGTCGGTATTTTTCCTGTCCGCTCTACCCGTAATTTTATTTTGCGACAAAACCGAGGGGGAATCAAAACTAAGGCTTACCTCGGCAATGAAGCGCGATTTGGTAAACAATGCGGCCCAAATCTGGCAGTTTTATGAAGATTATACCACACAAGAGCATAATTTCCTCCCCCCCGATAATGTCCAGTATTCCCCCGTTTACCGCGTGACGGCGAGGACATCGCCGACTAATATAGGAATGTACTTGCTCTCCTGCGCGGCGGCGAGAGTGTTCGGTTTTATTGACAAGGACGGCTTGGAAGAACGCGCCCGGCGGACAATTACTACTATTGAAAAGCTTGATAAATGGAACGGCAACCTCTGCAACTGGTATACAACCGATAAATTAGAGGTTGTGAGTCCTTTTGTATCGTCGGTGGACTCCGGTAATTACGTTTGCTGTCTTGTCGCGCTGAACGAGGCATTAAAGTTTGATAAATGTGACAGTGAGCTCATTGAACGAATTGACAGGCAAATTAACGCGACGGATTTGCGACCGTTTTACAACGAAGCGCGTAACCTTTTCAGCATTGGTTACGACTTACAAGAAAAAAAACTGTCACATCATCACTACGACCTGTTAATGTCGGAGGCGCGGCTGTTAAGCTATTACGCCATTGCATCGGGGCAAGCCGACAAAAGGCACTGGCGCTGCTTGGGGCGGGTAATGGGCAAAAAGGGCAAGTACGCCGCCCCTGTAGCATGGACGGGAACCATGTTTGAGTATTATATGCCGGAATTGGTATTAAGCTCAAAGGAGGGGAGCATGGAATATGAAGCATTGAAGTTCTGTCTGCGTTGTCAGGAGCAGGAGGCAAAGTCGCGTGATTTACCGTTCGGCGTTTCCGAAAGCGGATTTTACGCCTTTGACCGTAGCCTGAATTATCAGTACAAGGCACACGGGGTTCAGGACATCGGGCTTAAAGCGGGATTAAACCGCGAGTATGTAGTCTCGCCCTACTCATCGTTTATCGCTTTATCGTATGACCCGCTGAGTTGTTATAACAATTTGGCAAAATTGGAAAAGTTGGGGCTTTGTCATGAGCGTTACGGCTTTTATGAAGCCGCCGACTTTACAAAACACCGTGTCGGCTCGGGGTATGCGGTAGTCAAGAGCCACATGGCACACCACATGGGAATGAGCATTTGCGCGATAGCCAATACCCTGTATGACGGTATTATGCAAAAACTGTTTGTGGCAAATGAGAGAATGAAAAGGGCAGAAGAACTCATGGAAGAAAAAATTATTGCGGGCGAAGCGGTGTTAGGTCCGCCCGGGCGTTTGGAAGAAAAAGAAATGCGGATGAATGCCGATATTTTGACGAAATTTTCCGCTGCGAATCCCCGCCTTAACGTGTTATCAAACGGACGCGTGACTGTCATAACCACTGACATTGGAGTGTCACAAACACTGTTCGAGAGTGCGGGGCGGACGGGAATAGCGGCATTAGTCCCCACCTTTGATATGTATCGACCGCGAGGTTGTCTTTACGCATTTGTCGAAAATGACAACGTATACCCTTTTTATAATCACCCATCGCTCAATGCAAGCAAGGATGCGGAACAATGCGTAGTGTTTACCCAAAATACAACCGAGTATGTGTGCAATACAAGAACGCTCAAAATCCGCCAGGATGTTTTTGTGGACGAGACTAAGCCGGTTGAAATAAGAAGTTTTTCGGTTCAAAATAAGTCGAGCGTTAAGCGTAACCTCACACTGGCGACGTATTTAGAACCTGCATTGGCGCATCCGCGCGACATTTTTGCACACCCAGCGTTTATGGATTTGTTTGTTAAGCTGTCCTACGACGAATCCGAAAAGCTTATTATCGCTTCAAGGAAAGAGCGGGATTCCAACAACGAAACGGTTATGGCAATCGGGTTTATTCACCCTGAGGACTTTACCATCTCATTTAACAGAGAAGAAGTAATCGAACGAAACGGCGGCATATTCTCCTGCCTCAAAAAAGCGCGCGACCGCTCTAACTCTACAATTGACGTTCCCGCACCCTGCATTTTTATAAAGACTGATTTTGTGCTTGATGCTCACGGTAGGAAAAATTCCTGCTTATTCACCTGCTACGGCGACACAGTACAGGAAGTCACGACTTTGGCAAAAGAAATGCGCCGTAATTACGAACGCGCTAAATTAGAGCCGTCGGAAGAAATAATATCGCCGCTTGTCGCGAACACCATTTACGGAAGAATCACAAGGCGGGTTCTCGGGAATATAATATACTCGCCGCAGATTAACAGAGCGGCAGTCGCATCGAATAATCTCGGTGTGCAGGCTTTGTGGAAATACGGGATTTCGGGTGACTTTCCTATTGTTCTTTATGAACCGCACAGAATACTCGATGCGGTAGATTCGGTAATCGAGATGAAAAAAGCCCTGTCACTGTGCCAAGTAGAGTTTGACTTGGTAATGCTTTATGAA
>WRLX01000045.1 GCA_009777415.1 Oscillospiraceae bacterium | reverse complement strand
AGATAAAGTTTGAATAATAGCGGAGGTGTCACCGGCTTCGCCGGTGAGCAGTCCGCTTGACAGGCTTATTCATAGAGGCTTTTGTGCCTCGGAAAGATATGGTCATAAATTTGAAAAATAAGAGAGGGCGAACCACCATGCCGTGCAAGGTGGGGCGGCATGGTCGTAAAAATGATTGAGTTTCCAAATTTGTTTTCGGGTATAACTATAAGTGCAGGGCGGGTCGCTTTTAATATTCTCGGAGTAGATATATACTGGTACGGGATTATAATTACCGCCGCGGTAGTGCTTGGAATTATGTATGCGATTAAATTTGCCGCGCGGGCGGGAATTATCTCCGACGATGTGTTTGAAACGGCTTTTTGGGGGGTGATTTCGGGCTTCATAGGCGCGAGGGCGTATTATGTGTTTTTTTGGAACGCTAACCCCGACAACCTCACTAAATACAACTTTGTAAGCGCGGTTACGGGAATACGAGATGGCGGTCTTGCAATTTACGGCGGACTGATAGGGGCGTTAATCGGGGGAGTCATTGCCGCAAGGTTCAAGAAAGTTCGCTTCGCCCCGCTCTCGGACTTAATAGGGTTAGGTTTTTTAATAGGACACAGTGTGGGACGTTGGGGCAACTTTTTTAATCAAGAGGCATTCGGTGCGGCGACTGCGGGCAACCTCCCGTGGGGGATGACGGGCAATATAATTGAAAGGACTCCCGAAGTGATTGCCGCGCAGGCGCAGTTCGGCAATTCCGGGTTTGCATTGGTTCACCCTTGCTTTTTGTATGAAAGTCTGTGGTGTTTGTTGGGGCTTGTTATTTTGCACTTTTACATGAAAAAGTTCAGAACTTTTGACGGCGAAATTTTCCTCCTGTACTTAATGTGGTACGGCACAGGGCGGGCATTTATCGAATCCCTGCGATTGGACTCGCTTACTGCGGGCGGGTTGAGAGTTTCGCAGGTGTTGGCAATATTAAGCGCGGTGTTGGCATTGGGGTTGTTTATTCGCGGTAAAATTAAGTACACTCCCGAAAAAGGCTACACGATGTACAAAAATACCTGTGAAAGCAAACGGCTTATTGAGGGATACGGATACAAAGTCAAGCTTGAGAATGAAAAAGAGAAAGCAAAAAACAGCCTTGAAAAAACAAAAAGAGAGTTGACAGAACCGTTTGATACCGATAATTGAATTTTTAATGGCACACTTGTGCAGAAAGGGCAAGGATAAAAACTTGAAAATCCAATCTTCGGTTTAATGGGAAAACGAATTTTAATGGCACACTTGTGCAGAAAGGGCAAGGGTAAAAACTTGAAAATCCAATCTTCGGTTTAATGGGAAAACGAATTTTAATGGCACACTTGTGCAGAAAGGGTAAGGGTAAAAACTTGAAAATTTTGGACGGGGTTTTATTGGCAGAACAGATTAAGGACGAGATTAAGGGTGAGATTTCGCGGGACTCGCTTATTGTCGGGTTAGCTGTTGTATTGGTGGGCGATGACCAAGCGAGCCGTATCTATGTCAACCATAAAAAAAAGGATTGTGAGGAATGCGGCATAGCCTCCTATGAATATACATTACCCGAGAGCGCGACTCAAGAAGAAGTTATAACGCTGATTAAGCAGCTTAATTCAGATGAGAAAATCAACGGAATTTTGATTCAACAGCCGTTCCCGAAGCATATTGACGTTACGGCAGTCAATGAGAGCGTTTCGCCATTGAAAGATGTTGACGCATTCCGTGCGGACACGGTTGGAAAGATTGCAGTCGGCGACTACGGTTTTTTACCTTGCACACCCGCAGGAGTAATGGAGCTTATACACAGCACGGGAGTTTCTGTAAGCGGCAAGGAGTGCGTAGTTGTGGGGCGTTCCAACATAGTCGGCAAGCCGATGGCGTTAATGCTTCTTAACGAGAGTGCGACAGTAACCATTTGTCACAGCCGTACCCGCGATTTGGGCGAAGTCACGCGGCGGGCTGATATTCTTGTAAGTGCGGTAGGTAAGGCAAGGTTAATCACTGCCGATATGGTGAAAGAAGGGGCAATTGTTATAGATGTGGGAATGAACAGGGACAACTCAAACGGCGGGAAACTGTGTGGCGATGTCGATTATGCGGGAGTCGCCCCGAAAGCGAGCTTTATCACCCCTGTCCCGGGAGGAGTCGGCCCTATGACAAGAGCATTGCTGATGAAAAATACGCTCACGGCAAAAAGGCTTCAATCCTGATATGAGAAGACGGCAAAACGGAAAAAGCGTAGTATTTAACTTTTTCACCATGGCGGCAATTACGGCGGGTTTATCGGCATATTTTACAGTACAATCACTATGGAATGTCGGGACGATTGTTGTGGTTATTCTGCTCTCGTTGGTTGCGGGGTTTTACTTTTGGCTTTGGCGGGTGTATTTTAAGTAGCGCAATACAAGGGCTAAAATGAGGGAATTCATTTCCCTCATTTTAGCCTGACGAAGACACTTTGTTTGGCAAAACAACTTCCAAGTTAATGGAGTAGTAGGAGTAACATGAAAATATTATTTATAGGCGATGTTCAAGGGCAATCTAACATTAACAAGCTTGAAAGAGTTGTTCCTGGTATACGTGCCGCCCGCGGGATTGATTTGGTCGTTGTAAACGGCGAAAATTCCGCCGACGGGAATGGTATTACCCCGTATTCCGCGAAGATGCTTTTTGAAAGAGCGGGTGCGGATATAATAACAACGGGCAATCACGCGTTCAAACGAAAAGAAATGGACTCTATGTTTAATGAACGCGCCGAGGTTATCCGCCCCGAAAATTACGGGGAATATTGCCCGGGAAAAGGTTTTTGCATTATTGACTTCGGGTATTGTTCCTTGTGTGTGGTAAATATAATGGGGAATCACTTTATGCCGGCGTGTGATAATCCTTTCCGGTGTATGGACATGGTGTTGGAAAAGCTGAAAAATACGACAAAGAATATAATTGTCGATTTTCATGCCGAAGCAACTGCCGAGAAAAAGGCGATGGCGTATTATTTGGCAGGGAAGGTCAGCGCGGTTATAGGGACTCATACCCATGTTCAAACAGCCGATGAGCAAATTATCGGCGGGCATACAGCTTTTATTACCGATGTGGGAATGGTCGGCGCGGTTGACTCGGTAATAGGCGCGAACAAAAATGTAGTCAGCGTTTTCACCGATTATTATCCTCAAAAGCATACTTACGCAGAGGGTGAAAGCGAGTTTAACGCTGTGTTGATTGAAATAGACACTGTGAGCGGGCGGGCGTTGTCTTTGGTTAGGATTAGGGAGTTGGTATAACTGCCCGCGTATAAAAAAGTTGGGGGATTTACCCCTTATTAATAAAAGGAAAAGCCCCAAAGTTTGAAAGTAAATCTGCGTAAATGCGGAAAACGAAACTTTGGGCGGCACGTTTGTGCAGAAAGGGCATGGGTAAAAAAATGAGAACAGGAACAGAAATCATCAAAGTATCGTCGAGGACGATGCCAAAACTGTCGGCGGGGGCAATTGCCGCAATAATCAGGGAGGGCGGCAAGGCGGAGGTTCAGGCAGTCGGCGCAGGTGCGGCAAATCAAGGCATCAAAGCCGTTGCAATTGCGAGGACTTATATGAAAGCGGAAAATGTCGATTTAATATGCCGCCCCGCATTCGCACAAATTGAGATTGAGGGCGTTGAACGAACTGCAATCTCGTTGCTTGTGGAAAAAGCAATCCCCGAAGACGCGCATGAACTCCTGTAAGGGACGAAGAGAAAATTTTTACGGCACACTTGTGCAAAACGAAACTTTCAAAGGCGCGTTTGTGCAGAAAGGAAAAGGGTAAAAAAGTTTGAGAGTAGCTCTGCGTAAATTCGGAAAACGAAACTTTCAAAGGCACGTTTGTGCAGAAAGGAAAAGGGTAAAAAAACATGGGACTTATTAGGGCGGCGGTAAGCACTGTTAAGGGTACGTTGGCAGACCAATGGAAAGAGGGGGTACACTGCCCCGCTATGGGCGGCGATGTTATTCTGCGTCGCGGCTCAAGGATGAATCAAGGCAAAGGCTCAAATACAAAAGGCAATCCGGATGTAATCACAAACGGTTCGGTTATACTTGTTGAGGAAAACACCTGTATGCTCACTATTGACAACGGGAAAATCACTAACATCGTCACCGAACCGGGACAATATGTCTTTGATAATTCTTCCGCACCGTCTATTTTCGCGGGGCAAATTGAGGCAACTCTCAAAGACGCACTGGGCAGGTTTACTTTTGGGGGGACTGCATCGGTTCAACAAAGGGTGGTCTACATTAACCTAATGCCCCTGCCGGGTATAAAATTCGGGACAAGTGCGCCTGTACCCTATTTCGACCCGGCATATAACACATCTGTAGAATTGCGCTTTTTCGGGACTTATGAGGTGCAAGTACCCGATGCCGAAATGGCGGTAAAGTTTTACAGCCAAGTTGCAAATAAAGGAACCGCATCGGGAGATATGTCCGCGGCGGAAATATTCGGGCGCGACCAGTACAAACTCGAGTTTATGCAGGCATTGAAAATGTCTTTGGTAAAATTGTCGAGACAAGGGGTGCGGTTCAGCGAGATTTCCGCTTTTTTGGGCGACCTGACCCGCGAAGCAAGGGCGGCAGTAAAAGAGGACTGGACTCCGCGCGGATTTACCATTACAAACGTAGCAATGGGGCCGGCTACACTTACCGATGAAAGTAAGGCATTGCTCGGCGACCGACTCAAAGCCGACACAATGCTCGGTGGCGATGTTCAACGCGCCATGATGGCGGGGAGCGTTGCAAGAGGAATCGAAGCGGCGGCAGGGAATCAAGGCGGAGCAATGATGGGGTTTATGGGAATGAATATGGCATCCCAAATGGGCGGGAATGTGCTTGGTCAATTCGGTGAAGCCCCGCCGACTCAGCAAGCGCAACAAGCACAGCAATCGGCGATTCAACCGCAACCGCAGTTTCCCGTTAATTCATGGAAGTGTTCCTGCGGCGTTGATAATACAGGTAAGTTTTGTGCCGAGTGCGGCGCGCAAAAAGTCGAAGCCTCCGGTTGGAAATGTATTTGCGGAGCTGATAACACCGGGAAATTCTGCGGGGAATGCGGCAAGGCGAAGCCCGAACAAAGTGAGTGGATTTGTGCCTGCGGTGTGACTAACAGCGGAAAGTTTTGCGCCGAATGTGGTAAGGCGAGGGCGTGAACGCGTGTAAAAGGAACACGCCAAATAATACCCTTAACATTTCCCTCAAATATAGTTGTTAATCAGCTGCCCCTTTTTTAAAAAGCACTTCTGTATAGAAGTGCTTTTATATTGTGCCTAACCCAACTCAAACCTCAACATATTGTACCGTTGTCGAATAATGTCGAAAGAAACTTTTAGGGATTTTTTTACAAAGAAGTATTGACAAATGAATCATCATAGTATACAATAATAGTATCACATTTATTAAGGAGGGCAGTCCGATGTTCAATTTACACGGTTTGAACCGGGAGTAGGAAAGCTATGGGAGTAGGGAGTTTTTAACAGAAAAGAGGTGGTACTTGAATTTTGCGGGAATAATGACGTGGTTGGGGTGACGAGGTTAGCCTTGGCGGGCTTTATTAAAATATTATAAAAAACGAGGTGGAAAAAATGTTCAAAAAAGTTGTATCAATTTTTGTAATTGTTGCAATGTCGTTTGCGTTGATTGTGCCTGTCGGGGCGATTCCGACACCGCGACATATAGTCAATGTTGACTGGACTATTAATCCGGGTGCTGAACGCACAAGCACAATAGAAATATATCTGAATACCAACGATTGGCTTGGAGTTAATTTTACATTTACTCCGTTGTCACCTATACAAAATTCACCTAAATTTGTTGAAATAGGGATTGTTAATGAATTTAACACACCCTCTTTTTCACAATTTTACATGGGTAATCCTAATGGTATTCTTAATACCGACAGATGGACGGGGGCACCCGCAAACGGTGTGTATCGTTTACGAGTAAAGAATACGAATCTCGGCGTTCCCGTTAGGGTAACCGGCTCGTATATGTACACTAAACGTTCTTATCAATGGCACGCTGACTGCCCTAATACAAACCCTACAACCGTAAATTTTTTCTCGGGGACACCGACAGTTCAAATCACAGACTATTTAATTGAACAATTTGGTGGGTTTACACTCGCTCATGTTACAGGTCTTGCTCAAAATTCTGTGAACGCTTGGAACAGTAGCGCAGACCCTGTGCATTGCACATTCAGCAGTACGGGTGGGGCAAATATTTTCATCCGCGCCGGGCGACCTCAATACCTCTTAGAAAGGTGGGGCGTAGATTTAAGCGAGCCTAGTGGTGGGATTAGTGTTGCGCATGGTCAGTTATTCTATGGTAATACTGTAAATCCTGTTAGAACTCGAGTCGTCAACGGAATAAGTCGAACTATCAAAATTGATGTAAATCCAAACAATATTTATTTTGCTAATAAGCAACAAAGCGGTACGCTTATCGTTCATTCTAAAGGCATAACTGTTCCCTATTCAGCGAGAAGCGCAATCGGACACCAAAACACTCTTACGCACGAACTCGGGCATGGCTTAGGCATTTGTGGTCATGCAACAAGCACCTCTGACCTTATGAGCGGAACAAGCAACACTGTTGCTATGAGTCCGTCTCTGCAAAACAGAGACCATATAACTCAATTTAAAAGAGCGTGGCAAAACGGCACACTAAATTAAATTTAACTATAGTATAAGGAGTAAAACTATGAAAAAACTAAAAACTATTTCAGCCCTATCGCTCGCAATAATCACCCTAACATCATGCACAAGTAATGAAACGCCGCCCATCGCCGAAAACACCGTGATTGAATCATCCGCAACTGCCGGAGTTGGCAGAGGAATCGAAACAATTCCGCCCGCTTCCCCGGAAGAAATACAAAAAGCGTTGGAAGAACGAGGGCGTGATGATTTTGAGGAGATTAAAAAAAGGATTGGTGTTACCAAAGAAGATACGCTGGATTCAATGTTGGACAAAGACGGCTGGTGGAGCAATATTGTATTGGGAACGGCGGTTGAAATAACTGACGGGAAAGATAGTTGGGGCATAATCGCCGAAGGATTTTCTGTTGAATACTCGTTTAAAATCAGCGATAATCTGACGGGAATTGATTTGCCCGAGTATATAACAGTGAAATCACAACTTGGTGATATTCTTGAACTCGGAAAAGAGTACTGCATATCCCCGCTTCATAACTACAATTCGCTTTGGAGTACGCATATAATAGCGCGTTATGCCCAAGTAATATCAAGGGAGTTGCTGACTGATTCCGAAATTGAAGAGATTAGGAAAAGTACCTCAGAAATGGGTCTCACAGATTACCACGACACCGTTGTTCAAAACGCATCAACGGATTCTGATTTTCTTTCGCGAGTTGATTTGGCGGCGTTAATAACAATCAACGGAAAACAAAAGGACGAAAACTCCGAAACGATATTCGATGTAATGTATAAATTAGATGAAGTTTTGTATTTTGACAAAAAGTATGAAAAATTTCTATCGGATATGATTCCCGAGACCGGGGTAACTACAGTTAATTCAGATGTTGAGGTCGGTGAGACTTATTTAGTAATGTTTGTTGCGCGAGACGATGGCACAGGCGGCTATTTCACAATGCCCGCCGCACGAAACGGCGCGGTTGTCAGTGTACTCTCGCCGGATTATGAGCGGTATAGGCTTGCTTTTTTGGTGCGTGTGCAGTAGTTGTGGAAAACCCGAACACGGCGGAGTAGGATACGCAAACAACGCATTAACATTTTTATCAAATATAGTTGTTAATCAGTTGACCCTTTTTTAAAAAGCACTTCTGTATAGGAGTGCTTTTATATTGTGACTAACCCAATTCAAACCACAACATATTGTGCATTTGTCGAATAATGTCGAAGAAACTTTTAGGAAATTTTTTACAAAAAAGTATTGACAAATGAATCATCATAGTATACAATAGTAGTATCACATTTATTAAGGAGGGCAGTCCGATGTTCAATTTACACGGTTTGAACCGGAAATAAAAAAACATTAATCTAAAACTATTTAAGGAGGTATTCCACATGGCAAAACTAAGGAAAACACAAAAACTAATCGGCATGGCATTGACATTTTCGCTTATTATAGGTATAATAAGCTCGTTGATTGTGCCGGCAAACGCGCGCACAGTAACCATATCGCGGACTATCGGCGCAAACGCATCATTCACCGACACACGCTTAACCTACATGGAAGTCGGCGATGTTGTAAGTTATAGCGGGACTTTTACACAGGGTAGGCAGGTTTCATTTTTGATTATGGATTCCTATGGTACAGTTTGGGGACACGCCGGGAACACCAGCTCAAACGGCACAATTAATTGTGCAACGAGCATTCCGCGCAACGGCACGTACAGGATTCACATAACAAACCACTCTAATTCCTCTGCAACGGTGAACGTGACATTTACGTATACTGACAACGGTGCGGCTCCGCCAAGTGCCTGCTGTCCTTCTTTTAACGGGGCAATTAACTACGATTTGGCGAATTTTAAAATCGCAGTCCTACACACGGCACACACGGTGCTTACTTTGGATGTTTACGCTGCGGTGCGTGATGCCTTTCGCGGGTGGAACGGTCTCCCCGGAATAGGCACACACAGGCTCGGCATTACCGATGTTTCGGTCAACCCGAGTGCGAGTTACAGCGACCACATTTTTGCCATGCCGGGCGGATTTAGCGGTCAAATTCACGAACAACCCTCAGGTGAAGTGCTACCCTACAACATGAACGGTCAGCTTGATAAAACAGCCAATGCAGATTGGGACTATATTTTGATTATTATGAACAGTTCTACAAGTTTTTGGGTGCAATACGGCAACCTTGCCCGCCAAAAAGAATTGGCCTCGGCAACGTTTATTCACGAAGTCGGTCACGCCTTAAAACTTCAACACCACCGTTCCGGCGGCAACCCCTTCGGTGGCGGTGCGCCTCCCATAGCGGGGCATACAGAAGATGCCGGAGGCGATTGGTATCCGCTATCGGTAATGAATCCGTATGCTTCTATCTCAAGCCCGGGTACAACAAATACCGATATTACAAGTTTAAGAAATAAATGGAGGTGGTAGCGATGAAAAAAATAATTACAATTAGCGTTTTAACAGTCGCGCTGTTATTGACAGCTTGCTCAAGTCCCGAAATTTTTACCGAGAATGAAAGTGACACGGAAGTCGCAAGTGAAAACCCTTCTGACGACCTTTTCACTGTAGCGCGTTTAGCCCAAGTAAAAAAACACATTGATATTGTTGACACAATATTTATCGGCGAGTTTATTGAAGACACAGAGCAAGAGTTTAGTTATATGTACAGCGAATACTTCAAAAAAGACATCCAAATCGGGGCGTACACGTACAGTAAACTGCTTGTAACAGAAGTCTTTAAAGGGGACGTAAAGCCGGGCGATATCATCACGGTTGGACAACGCTATGGGTTTGATGATGAACGCAATGCTTTAATCTCTTTCAGCGAACTAACCCCCATGAATGCCGGAGACCGTTGGATTCATCTCGGCGGGTTCGGAGATGACGGTATATTCTATAATAAGATAAGAGGCGGAAGATACCCTGTTCCGAGTAAAGAAATTTTGAGGCTTGGCGAAGATTTCATGAGAAGAAACGAAAAAATAAATGAGTTAGCGAGCCGTTACTCGTTAGGCATAACTCGAGATGAATTTCTTGGGGAAATAGGTCTCCCAAATGGAGACGGTGAGTATATTCTTACAGTTGATTTTGTAGTTTGCCGATTTGGACCTCAAGAAGAATGGGATAAAGTCCTTGAACAGGCCAATGTGATTTGGGACGGTTGGGAAAATTATGAAAGCATTGACACCCTCACTTTAGGCAGGTTTGAACGGGAGGATTTCAATTTTTGGCTATATGTACAAATCTTGAATTATTTACAAGTTGAAGCGGAAGATTGGGTGAACCCCGGGCGGGAATCCGATGCTAAATTGGCTGAAATGGAAATTATTGATTTATGGAAGTTGACTGATACGATTAACTAAGAACCTGTCTTTATAAGCGACGTGCTGATAAAGCGAGCGGATTTTTCGTCAGACAAGGCGATTTTTGTGCGAATATCCGTGCATATTTAAGCAAAAACCAACGCAGTATGGCGGAAAATTCGCCGTTTTAGCAGTGCGTTTGCTTATGAAGACAGGTTCTAAAACTTTAGCGGGAACCTTTATAGTCGGTAAGTTTAAAAAGACCTAAGCATTTAGTCTTTTCAAACTGACCGACTATATTCCGCAGTCAAATACAATGGAGGTGGTAGCGATGAAAAAAATAATTACAATTAGCGTTTTAACAGTCGCGCTGTTATCGACAGCCTGCTCAAGTCCGGGAAGCTTTACGGAACATGAAGAAATTGCGATGGAAGACTTAAGCGAAAACCCCTTTTATAAACTCTCTGTTGAAACACGTTTAGACAAATTACAAAATTACATTGATGATATTGACACAGTATTAATCGGCGAGTTTATCGAAGATACAGAGCGAGAGTTTAGTTACAGGTACTGCGAATACTTCAAAAAAGACATCCAAGTCGGCTCGTACACACACAGCAAACTGCTCGTAACAGAAGTCTTTAAAGGGGACGTAAAGCCGGGGGATATAATTACAGTTGCTCAAGGATACAGGTTTATCGGTGAGCGTAACGCTTTAAGCTCTTCAAGCGAATTGACACCCATGAACACCGGAGACCGTTGGATTCATCTCGGCGGGTTCGGTGAAGACGGTATGTTCTATAATGCGCCAAAAAGGGGCAGGTTTCCTATTCCGAGTAAAGAAATTTTGAGGATTGTTGAAGAGTATACAAGGAACATTGATGAGGCAATTAAATCAGCACTCGGAAATTCAATGGGTATAACGCAGGATGAACTTTGGGAAATGGGGAAAACAGGGCAAGCTCCCGAATTAGGAACTCCTAACAAAGACGGTGAATATATCTATATAAACGATGATTCTGTTGTTTATCGATATGAAAGCCACGAAGATTGGGATAAACACGTTGAAGAGGTTGCCGCGATTTGGAAAGATTGGAAAGTGCGTGGCGGCTTCGACAACATTGACACCCTCACGTTAGGCAGACTTGAACGCGAAGACTTCAACTTTTGGGTATATGTACAAATCTTGAATTATTTCCAAATTGAAGCGGAGAATTGGGTGAATCCCGGACGGGAATCGGATGCTAAATTGGCTGAAATGGAAATCATTGATTTATGGAAGTTGTCATGTTAGTTAAACGGCATTAACCTTTATTCCGCAATCAAATTCAATGGAGGTGGTAGCGATGAAAACAAAAAAGATTATCCTTGCAATATCTGTTGCTATGGCAATATTGCTCGCGCTGTTTTGCGGGTGTTCTGATGCAATTAGCACACAAACAAACACAACTCAAGAAAACGATGTGGTTGCGCAAACCCCGGAGGAGCGTATGAGAGTTTACGAGGAAAGAGGACGCGATGACTTAGAGGAAAGAAAAAAAGAAGTTGGTATTACCAAAGAAGATACGCTCAACTCAATGAAAGATAAAGACGGGTGGTGGAGCAATATCGTACTCGGAACAGCTGTTGAGACTTTTGGGGAAGCTCACGGAATAATAGGTGAGGGAATGAGTGTTGTCTATTCGTTTAAGGTTATTGAAAATCTTACAGGTGCCGGATTGTCCGAGTATATAACCGTCAGCTCGCAAATTGGCGATATTTTTGAACTCGGAAAAGAGTATTGCATATCCCCGACACACAATTATAACGAACTTTGGGATACGCACATAATATCGGATTTTCAACAGGTAATATCAAGTGATATGCTGTCAGATTCGGATATTGAAAGCATCAAGAAAAGTATTGCGGAAATGGGACTCATTGATTATATCGGCAAAGTTGCTGAAAATGCATCACTAAGCGAAGACTTTATCACAAAAGTCGATTTAGCAATGGTGATAACAATCACCGATAAGCGCAAAGAAGAACTCGCCGATAATATATTTGATGTGCATTATAAATTAGACGAGGTTTTATTTCTCAACAGCAAATATGAGGAATTTTTACCCGATTGGTTGTCTACAGGCGAGCTTTTCGGAACGAGAATTAACTCCGATGTCGAGGTCGGCGGCACGTATTTAATCATGGAATCGGCAAAGGATAGCGGCACAGGCGGCTATTTCACAATGCCCGCCGCACGAAACGGCGCGGTTGTCAGTGTACGCTCGCCGGATTATGAGCGGTATAGGCTTGCTTTTTTGGAGCGTGTGCAGTAGTTGTGGAAAATCCGGACACGGCGGAGTAGGATACGCAAACAACGCATTAACATTTCCCTCAAATATAGTTGTTAATCAGCTGCCCCTTTTTTAAAAAGCACTTCTGTATAG
>WRLX01000044.1 GCA_009777415.1 Oscillospiraceae bacterium | reverse complement strand
AAATCTCCCGCAAACATAATGCCTATGTCGTTCTCGGAAAGTGAGCCTTTTCTGAGTGCAAGCGAAAACGCCTTTTGCTGTAATCTGCTCTCGGACTTTTCCCAACTGTCTTTATCCTGACTTCCCGAGCCGAAAGTAGCGTCCTCGGATATATAATCAAAGTACTCTTGAAGCGGTCCGTCGCCCTCTTTTTTGCCCACTGCCGACGCATATGACTTAATCACCGGCGGGTTATACATCTCAATCGTCCCGCCCTTTATATATTTCCCCATTGTTTTACCCTTGACCCTTCTATACAAGCATGAAATTAAAAAATTCGTTTTCCCATTTACGCAAGTTTACTTTCAAAGCTTTTACCCTTGTCCCTTCTATACAAGCATGAAATTAAAAAATTCGTTTTCCCATTTACGCAAGTTTACTTTCAAAGCTTTTATCCTTGTCCTTTCTATACAAGCATGAAATTAAAAAATTCGAATTAAAAACGTGCCTTATACTATATAAAAAAACAACATCCTTCTGCATTTATTTTAGCAAAGGATTGTTGTTTTATTCTTTTTTTATTCTTAGAAAAATTTAGCAGTCACAAAAATTAATCCAACTGCATAACATTAAACAGTTGCAATATCGAAATTTGTCGAAAAGCAGAGGCTACATAGCCTGCTTGCCTAAGGAACCGTCCGTAAATAACTTGACAGTTCCAAAATACTATACAACTCACCCAAAGCCAAAGAATCGATTCATTATCCGGTGGCTTAACATTCAATCGGCAGGCAGGCTAAAAATTAAAGAAAGGAGACAAACAAATGAATTGCAACGGAAACAGCAGATGCGACTGTTCTTCAGCGGAATGCAATTGTGTTATTCCGTCAGACAGAACCATCTACGACTGCAACGCAGACCGCAAGGTAGTTCGCCATCAACACATAATCAAGCACCGTCATGACATCATCAACGAGTTTGATGTAATCCATGAGCATGATTATTACTACCGCGATGTTGTAAGCACCCGTGATGTTGTAAAACATCATGACTACACGCCGTATAACCCCGAATACTGCGGCGGCGGCGACTGCGGAGCTTAACCCCTCCTGCTCGGCTCGTTATTACAGCTATACCTTAAAGATAGCGAGCCGATTTACATACACACTCCATATGTGCCAAACCTATAAAGACCTGAGCAATTGCAAAATTAAATACGGTTGCTGATTCGCCTGTGCTAACAGAGCCATGGCAACCTCCTGCAAAATGCTGTACTTGGTATAATTAATCATTTCCGCCGCCATGTCCGCATCACGGATTCGCGACTCAGCCTCCGTAAGATTCTCAATCTGGTTCGTCAAACTGTTCACAGTATGCTCAAGGCGATTTTGCATTGCGCCGAGACCCGCCCTCTGCCGCGAAACCGCAGTAATGGCAGAATCAACCATGCCCATGGACTTCAACGCGCCTTCACGTGTCGTAACATCAATGCCGGACAACCCTATCGCATTCGCATCCATCGCGTCAATATAGACACTCACCCTGTTATAATCGGCATTGCTATGCCCGACTTGCAAAGTCAGCCCGTTTCCGCCGCCCGCAGAAACGCCACTCGCAGAAACATCGCTTCCAACCCCTTGCCCATCTGTGAAACTCCCGATTGTGACAGTGTTGCCGCCCATAGCGCCTACGTTCTTTGCGGTTGCAATGAGCTCGGTACCGGAGCCTGTGGTTGACCAAGTGACTAACCAATCGTAGTCAAACGAAGGGTTGTTTACCGGGGGATTAACACCAAGAAAAATGAACCCGGTAATACCTCCTGTGTAAGTTGATTCCCCCGGTTGGTGAAATCCTATAAAACCGGGATTAAGCGGTGCTTCCCCAATTTCAGTTTCTATGCCGAATATACTGAATCTCTGCCCTATGTTGGAAGGGTTCAAAAGAGAATCTAATGCCGCTATCGCCGCGCTGTCAAACCTATATACAGCGGCAACTCCGCCATTGCCGTTTTCGTCCGCATCTACACCGGCAGTCACTAATGTGGGGGTAATATCAGTCCAACCGACTACGCTGATATTGGTAATTTCCGGCGGCGATGCCGGCCCGGTACCGCCACTGCCGACAACCTGCCCGACCCTAACGCTTCCCGCTTCGGTAAAAAATGCAGTCCTGTCCCCATCGGGTGCAATTGAGCTGTGCATATTAACAGTATAGTCAAATCCCGCTTGACGGAGAAGATTTTCAATATCGCTGTTTGAATACTCGACCCCAGTCGCAAGATTAAGCGTAATCGCCGCACCCGCAACCCCCGTTTGCGCGGGCGTGTCAATAACAACACCCTCTTTACCCGGAACTACTGCGCCGCTCACTATTCTGAGCGACGAAAACACGCCGCCTGTATTAACGTGAGAGCCGTATTGATTGGCAGTAAAAGTAATTTTATCGGCATGGGTTAATATTCCGCCGTCAAGCATGAACGGCAGCATATCAAGGGTTGCAGTCTGCCTCGAACCCGCAACAGTCCGCCCTGTATCGGCATTTGCCGCAATAATAACACCGTGTTCGCTTTTGAACTCGACTTTAGCGGGCGGAGTCTGCCCCGTTTCGGCTACAGAGGCATTTTGAATAATCGTATTAATCTGCGCATCACGGTAAGCAACACCTTGAGCAAGGTTAATTGTAAGGTTACGCCCCGTGCTGTCCCAAAAAGAGTATTCACCGCCCGCCGCCGCCGCATTTGTCGTAAATTGCACCGAAACCCCCGCATTGCTCGCGGCAACGGAAATATGCTGGCTGAATGCCGCGCTGAACGCTCGCACACCGAAACTCGCCCCGTAATTTCCCGCAGAATTGCTCACACCGCCGCGCGACAGGCTACCGTCAAGCAGTTTAATCCCGTTAAAGTCGGTCGCTTTTGAAATCCTGTTAATCTCCTCAACAAGCTGATTAATCTCAAACTGCATATACCCGCGCTGTTCGGATGTATACGTATCATTGGCGGCTTGAACGGTAAGCTCTTTTATTCTATGCAACATTGCATGAGTCTCGTCCAACGCACCCTCGGCAGTTTTCAAAAGACTGATGCCGTCATTGGCATTGCGAACCGCTTGTTGCAATCCGCGAATCTGCGCCCGCATTTTTACGGAAATGGCGAGACCCGCCGGGTCGTCTGCCGCGCGGTTAATGCGGAGACCGGAAGACAGCCTTTCGGATGCCCTCCTGAGTTGAAGGTTATTAAAGTTCAGCCTGTTTAAAATATTTATTGCCATTAAATTATTTCGTATAGTCATAATCGTTTCTCACTTTGCTTAGAATTGCATCGCTTGTGAAGACAGGTTCTTATAATTACATATGTTATATCGGTCGATTTTGGAAAAACTTTAGCTTTAATTTACAGAATTTACGAAATTTTCATGTTTTTTCAATGCTGTACTCCTATTTTGGCAATCGCCGACCATAAATTTTACAAACCTGCCTTATTATGGCAGAAAAATTGTGAATAAAAAATAATAAAAAACGCTTGACAACCCGCCAACGGTGTGTTATGATATTCTACATGATTAGGCAGAGTATGCCGAAGAAAAGATTTAAAAGAAAGAAAGGACATGGGTAAAAAGAAATGAGAAACATGAAAATTTCCGCGAAATTGATACTGGGGTTCGTATTGGTCGCATTGATTGCGGCGATCATCGGGGTGGTCGGAATAGTAGGTCTGCAGGTAATTAACGGCAGCTATGTGCAGGATTATGACCTACATACAAGCGTCTTGCCTGCCGTTGCGGAGGCAAACATCGATATGCAGGCACTGCGTTCTACCATGCGAAATTACATCGTTTTCATCGAACATCCGGAGGAATGGGACGGAGTGAAAGCGGAGGGGGCGAGACTCAAGGAGGGCATTCTCAATTCACTCGCAGAGTTTGAAAGAACAGTGGTTCTTGACTCGACCTACAAAACTCTTGACGAAATAAGGGCAAATCTCGACGACTGGATGAACAGGCTTAACTCCATGGATGCGGCATTAAGACGCGGCACTGATTATGACGAGCTTTACGAAATTTTAAATTCCGCAAAACCGGTAACAGATGCTATCTCAAATTCTGTCTACGATTTAATGCACGCTAAAGAAGAGTTGATTTTGGAAAGTCAAGAGTCGAATGTGGTAATGGCAAACACGCTCACGATCGCATTAGCAGTGGTTTTGGTTGTGGGAATCGTGATTGCAATGCTCCTCGGCGTGTACATCTCGAGAATCATCAGCCAACCCGTAACCCTGCTGTCAACTTTCATGAGGCGCGCAGGTATTGACGGTGACTTGAACATTTCTGCCGAAGAGCAGAAAAAGCTGAACAGCTATGCGGTTTATAAGGACGAAATCGGGCAGTTGACAGCAAACTGCAGTGCTTTTATCGACCATGTAGTCTTGTCCGGAAACGAGTTAAACACTATCGCAAACGGCGACTTCACCATAGTTGTCAAGTTGCTTTCCGAAAAAGACAGTTTGGGGCTTTCATTGCAAAAAATGCTGTCAAGCTTTAACGGTATGTTCGGCGAAATCAATACCGCGTCCAACCAAGTTAATTCGGGCGGAATGCAGGTGTCGGGTGCGGCTCAGGCGTTATCGCAGGGTGCAACAGAACAAGCGAGTGCAGTTGAGCAATTGTCGGCATCAATCCACGAAATATCCGAGCAGGTCAAGGACAATTCCGCAAATGCCAATAAAGCTAACGAGCTTGTCAACGAAACCGGCAATGAAGTAACTCGCGGAAACGAGCATATGAACAATATGTTAAGCGCGATGACCGAAATAAACAGCGCGTCGTCCGAAATTTCCAAAATTATCAAAGTTATTGACGATATTGCGTTCCAAACCAATATCCTCGCATTAAACGCAGCAGTCGAGGCGGCAAGAGCGGGAAGTGCGGGCAAAGGCTTCGCAGTTGTTGCGGAAGAAGTGCGCAACTTAGCATCTAAATCGGCGGACGCGGCAAAACACACTACCGAGCTTATTGAAGGCAGCATTACAAGCGTAGAAAAAGGTGCGGCAATCGCGCAAGAAACTGCTCGCTCCCTTGAGGCGGTCGCTACTAAGACCAAGGAAGTGCAAAAGCTTGTCAATGATATTGCGCAAGCTTCGGCAGAGCAAGCGGAAGGCATTCGCCAAATCAATTCGGGAGTTGACCAAATTTCGCAGGTTATTCAAACCAACTCGGCGACTGCGGAACAAAGTGCGGCGGCATCTGAAGAGCTGTCAAGCCAAGCTAACCTCCTGCAAGAGCAAATCAACAAGATTAAACTCGATGAGCATACCAGCATGGGATTGGGCAACGACTGGTAGGTAGGAGCTTTAGGAAGATTCTTAAAAATAATGAAGCAAGCGTGTGAAAACATTTCACACGCTTGTACTTGTTTGCCTCAGTGCTTTTTGTCAAGAACACTTTTAATCGTTCCGTTTATGTTGAGTTTATGATGGCAGATAGTCCCGAGGATTAAGCCGTCTGTTCCCGTCAATAACTTCAAAATGCAGATGAGGCCCGGTGCTTCTTCCCGTAGAGCCGAGGCGAGCAATTTGCTCACCTTGAACAACTGCTTGTCCGACAACCACTAAGAGTTCACTGTTGTGTGCATAAAGTGTCCTCAACCCGTTATCATGCTGTATAACAACTGTATGCCCGTATGCCCCCCATTCGTACACCGCCGTAACAACAACCCCGCTGTCCCCTGCAACTATGGGAGTTCCGAACAACGCCGTCCCCGCAATGTCATACGCGCCGTGACCCGAATGGAATCCCTGTGTAATGCCGCCGACAGGCTGTCCCGCGCTGTTTACAACAGGCCAAATAAACATTCCGTAATGTGCATCCTGACCCGAAACCATGCCGCCCGTATGTTCTTTTGTGCCAATGTTGATAATCTTTGTGACCGGCTCGGTAACAACCGTTGACTGTATAACATTGCGCCGAATTTCCTCATCGTTTATATAAGAGACTCGCGCAATTCGGCGATTAACCCCGTCTTTCCCCTGCTGAGTAACCCTTGTGGAGCGGGTAAAGAGCGTATCGTCATTGCGGTGTTCGGTCTCGAAAGCAACAGCAACGTCATACTCCTCAGTCCGCGTAACCGTAACAGGCAAATAAGGCTCACAGAACTCACAATCCTCGCCCTCGCACTCATCTGCGGTGCAATTAGTCGCAGTAATCATGGTTATGATTTTCTGCGGATTAACTATACTTTCTTCCAAAAACAAGTCATACTTATCCCAAACTACAAGGTCAAGGAAGTCAACTTCCTCATCATCGGCAGGTTCTTCCGAGGCATACTCATCGAGGAGGGCTTCTATTGTGCTGTCTATTAAAGGAAAATCCGCCTCAAGAACTGCGCCGTGCAATTCCCCGTTAATAAAGAATCCATATGCGTGTATCAGTGTAAAATCCGCCCCCTGCAAAATCAAATTAGCAACTTGGTTCATTGTAAGTCGTTCACTGCTGCTGTGAGCAATGGAAAATTCCGGAATCATCTCAATGGTTTGGTCGCTCCCGAAATAATTCACTCGCCCTAACACAAACGCCTCGGCATCCAAGAATACCTGTTCGTTCTCAATGTACCCGAGGAATTCCCCGTTCACGCTCAACTTCAGTGCGAAGTTAGCGGATGTAGCATAAGAAACAACATTAAAAAGGAAAATAACGCTCAAAATCGGCGCGGCATAGTTAAACGCAGTTACCGCAATGCCCCGTTTCCCGAAAATAACTCGGAGCAGATAGGGCAGAAACGCCAATACCGCCGCAACAGCCCCCTTATCTTGTTTTTGCTGTTTTAAATCTCGGTTCATATTGTTTATGTTAATCGACATTTTGACAAAAGGCGATGCGGCAAAAACAAACAAATATTTTGCAATATTAGTGAGCTTTTCGCGGATTTTGATTGATTTTTCCCATATAAGCTTCAGCGTTAAAAGAAAAAACTCAATAAAGTTTTTTATCCCGCTAACGCTGACAGTAACGGCAGTTGCGCCGAGAGTCTCAAGGAAAATAAGCGGAAACCTCATTATACTTTTCATCTTTTACCCTTGCCCTTTCTGCACAAGTGTGCCATAAAAAATTCGTTTTCCGCATTTACTCGGATTTACTTTCAAACTTATGACCTTGCCCTTTCCGAACCGTAAAAGGCTCTAAAACGCAGTATAACATAAATCTGAAAATTTTTCAAGCCCTTTATTGACATATTTAAAAAAAAGTGTTAAAATGTTTCTATATGTTATGAAAAAACTGAAAAGAGTTGTGTAAAAAAATGGAAATGCCGTTCATGCCAAATAAAGGTAAAAGTCTTACGATAGACACCAAATTCGGGACTCATGCGAGATACCCGATTAAAACCCATGTGATAATGAAAGATGATGTCCCCGAAGACATTTTGGATAAATATGTCAGAGATTACCTTAAAGAGGGCGATGCCGTATTTATTTCCGAAAAGATTATCGCCATTATGCAGGGGAGAGCATTCCCGATAAACGAGATTAAACCGTCGCGGTTGGCGAAATTCCTTTGCAAATTCGTCTACAAACCCGATTACGGAATAGGAATAGGCTCACCCGTAACAATGGAGCTGTGTGTCAGAGAAGTGGGCAGGGTGAAAATCATCTGTGCCGCAATTATTGCGGGTATTTGCAAGCTTTTCGGCAAACGCGGGGTCTTCTACAACATTTGCGGAATGAAGGCGCGGGCAATCGACGGGCCATGCGACTATACAATCCCCCCTTACAATAACTATGCGAAAATGGCACCGTTAAATCCGCATAAAGTCGCCGAAGATTTGTCAAAGCATATCAGCGCGAGCAGCCGGCATGATGTTTATATCGTAGATGCAAACGACATTGCTTGCACTGTTTTGGGGAAATCCCACAAGGATTTGCCCGATGAGTTCGGCGAGCTAATCTTCGCGGACAATCCGCTTGACCAAAGTGACCAGCAAACCCCAATTGCCATAATAAGAGGCACACTTGTGCAGAAAGGACAAGGGTAAAACCTTGAAATCAAATCCTCGGTAAATGGGAAAACGAATTTTTTACGGCACGCTTGTGCAGAAAGGACAAGGGTAAAACCTTGAAATCAAATCCTCGGTAAATGGGAAAACGAATTTTTTACGGCACACCTGTGCAGAAAGGACAAGGGTAAAAATGAGGAGATATAATTTAATCACACCGGAGGGAACAAAAGACCTTCTCTTTGAGGAATGTACAGCGCGGCGCGAAATTGAGGCAAAATTGATGAACTTGTTCCGCGAACATCAATTTCACGAGGTAATAACGCCTTTTGTGGAATTTTATGATGTGTTCGGCGACTGTTTCACTCAAGAGAGTATGTATAAGTTGAGCGATTCAAAGGGGCGGATTATTGTGCTTCGACCGGATTCCACCTTGCCTATAATCCGCTTGGCGCAAACAAGACTGAATAAAGAACCCCGTCCGCTGAAACTTTGCTACAATCAGACAATCTACCGCGCAAATCCCAAGGAGGCGGGAAGAGACGATGAAATAGCACAATGCGGAGTTGAACTCATCGGCGGCGGAGATTGTAAGGTTTTGCCGCTTGCAGTAAAAGCGTTGGAATTAATCGGCATTAAATTTCTTTTTGAAATAGGTACGACATTTGAGCTTATTAAATCTTTAGATATTTTTAAGCCCCAAAACGGCGAGGTTGTTTTTAATCCTAAGCTTACGAGCAAGCGCAGCTATTATACCGGGATTTTTTTCAACGGCTATATCGAGGATTACGGGAAGCCGATTTTATCGGGCGGACAGTATAAAATCAATGACATTGAAGGGGAAGGATTCTCGGTGAATGTCAGCGCGATTGCGGCATTACAAGCGAAAGGGGACGACAATGGATAACAATATACGAATTGCCCTGACAAAAGGGCGGCTTGAAAAAGAAACGCTCAAATTGTTCGGCAAAATGGGGTGGGATGTTTCGCAGTTTGCCGATAAAGGCAGAAAACTTATATTCGCACTCACTGCCCCCGGGGTGACAGACTCTGCTTTAAATGTCGAGATAGTCCTTGCGAAATCGCCCGATGTTATTACTTATGTTGAGATGGGGGTTTGCGACATTGGGGTTACAGGGAAAGACATGATTGCGGAATATGCCGACGATTCGGGCAACGGCAACTATTTTGAAGTGCTTGATTTGGGATTCGGCAGGTGCAAATTCGCGCTTATTGCCGAAAAGGGTGTGGACTTTTATAAAGGGCATTCGGTAAAAACAATTGCATCTAAGTACACAAATGTCGCGCGGCGTTTTTTTGAGAAAGAAAAAAAAGGAATGTGCGTTGACATAGTCAAGATTGAAGGGAGCGTTGAGTTAGCACCGCTACTCGGATTGGCTGACGGAATAGTCGATATAGTTGAAACAGGCGCGACGCTTAAAGAGAACGGACTTGAAGTAATTGAGGACATCAGCGGCATTTCTGCACGGGTAATAGTCAATCCGGTTAAAATGAAAATGAAAAAATCACACATAGAACTAATATTAAAAAGTATGGAAAATGCTTTGAAAGGGCAAGGGTAAAAGTTTGAAAGTAAACCCGGGTGAATGGGAAAACGAATTTTTATGGCACGATTGTGCAGAAAGGGCAAGGGTAAAAATATGAGGGTTATTGAGAACAAAAAAGAAATTGATGCATTTATATCAACAGTTGAGTCAAGGGGGGGCGGCGATGATTTTGCGATAGAAAGAACAGTCCGCTCTATAATCAACGATGTTAAGGAAAAAGGGGACGAAGCGGTAAAAAGCTACACTTCGCGATTCGACTGCGAAAACCCGGAGTATTATCGCGTTCCCGAAGTGGATATAATAAAAACCTACCGCAATTACGAGGAAGAAGAAAAAGAGTTCATCGCCGCGTTAAAGCGTTGCCATACCAATATAACGGCATTCCACCAAGCTCAAAAGAGGGAGGGGTATACCCTTGCGGAAAAAAGCGGCGTGATTACCGGGCAAAGAATCCGCCCGCTTGAAACAGTGGGCATATATGTCCCCGGGGGGACTGCGCCGCTGTTCTCATCTGTATTAATGTGTGCAATCCCGGCAAAAATTGCGGGAGTTAAGCGAATCGTTATGACAACTCCCCCGCAAAAAGACGGAACTGCCAATCCCGATGTATTGGCGGCGGCGAAGCTCTGCGGAGTTACCGAAATTTATCTTTGCGGCGGGGCACAGGCAATCGCTGCAATGGCATTCGGCACAAAAGAGATTCCGCGGGTCGATAAAATAGTCGGTCCCGGCAATGTCTATGTTACTGCGGCAAAAAAACTGCTGTTCGGGTTAATCGACATTGACATGATTGCCGGTCCTTCCGAAATCCTCATTATTGCCGATAAATCGGCAAATCCCGCATATATTGCCGCCGACTTGCTGAGTCAGGCGGAGCATGACACCTTTGCAAGCTCGGTGCTGATTACCGATAGTCGCGAAATTGCCGAAAAGACACTAACAGAGCTTGAAAAACAGCTTGATGACTTGCCGCGCAAGGACATGGCAAAGTCTGCACTCGCTAATTACGGGGCGATTATATTAGTCGGAAACATGGATGAGGCGGTTGAAATTTCCGAAAAAATTGCACCCGAACACCTTGAAGTCTTGACAGAAAATCCGCTTGAATATATCGGGCGGCTTGATAACGTTGGCTCACTGTTCCTCGGCGCGTATTCTCCCGAACCTCTCGGGGACTATTTCGCGGGACCGAATCATGTATTGCCGACGAACGGGACTGCGCGGTTTTTTTCACCTTTGAATGTTGATATGTTTACAAAAAAATCAAGCTATATCTACTATCCGCAAGCGGCACTGAAAAAAGCGGCGGAGGATGTAATCCTGATTGCAGAGCGTGAAGACTTGGGTGCACACGCTAATGCAGTCCGAATACGATTATCGGGGAATGAGTAAAAATATGGGATTAATTTACGAAAAAGTCAAAATTGCTATGCTCGGCGTACAGCGTTACCCGTGGGAACAGGGTGTCTGCGCTCAGGCAATGCTTGAAGCGGGGGAAACTGCCGCTTTTATCGCAATGGCGCATGACGCGGTGTTGAGGCAAACTCACGATGGGCGATTGGCAGTAATCACCGAAAATATTGCAGTCACCGACCCCGCCGCAAACGGGGAAGCGGTTTGGCGTGCTTATGAGCATACAGGTGACGAATTTTATAAACGCGCCGCCGAAAATATGCTCGCCTACCTTATGGAAAAAGCCCCGCGAGTTACAAAAAATGTTGCATTTGCTTATGATTCGAAGGGGTTAGAGGCTCTTATTTGCCATAACAGCATAACATTCACCGAGGGGTACTCTCCCATGCAAATATGGGTGGATTCTTGCTATATGCTCCCGCCGTTTTTGGCAGTAATGGGCGAGTTCAACGAAGCGCGAAAACAGCTCGACGGGTACTTAAACTGCCTCACTGATGCAAAAACAGGGTTGCTGTTCCATATCTATGATGCGGGAACAAGCCGTTTCGTCCGAAAAAAACTGTGGGCAACGGGAAACGGTTGGGCATTGCTCGGAATCGCCCGCATGATTTCTTTGTCAAATTGCGCAAACCTTGGAAAAGTCAGCGAAAAATACATTAAAACAGGGACTGCGTTGCTTGACTCAATGCTCGCATATCAGCGCGATTCGGGAATGTTTTGCGATATATTAGACGAACCCGATTCCTTCGAAGACGGAACATCTGCAATGATGAGCGCGGCATTTATCTACAGGGGTATTTATGAAAAGTGGCTTGATTGCAAGTATCGCGAGAAAGCCGACTTAGTATACGCGAGTATGCAAAATAAAGTCGATGATTACGGAATAATCCGCGGAGTTTGCGGGTGTCCGCATTTTAACTCCCCCGGAACATCCGCCGAAGCTCAGGCATCGTATATTATGATGGAGGCTTGGAGAACAAAAGTTTTTGCCTCTGAGAAAGGAATGGTGTAAAAAGTTTGAAAGTAAATCTAAGGTTGTGCGGAAAATGCACTTTCATAGCTCAGTGGTATCGGAGAGGAATGGTGTAAAAGCTTGAAAGTAAATCTAAGGTTGTGCGGAAAATGCACTTTCATAGCTCAGTGGTATCGGAAAGGAATGGTGTAAAAATGAGGTTAGACAAATATTTAAAAGTGTCGCGTTTGATTAAAAGACGTACAATTGCTAACGATGCCTGTGACGCAGGCAAAATTCATGTAAACGGGAAAATCGCCCGCGCTTCATACAACGTCAAAGCAGGTGATGTGATTGAAATATGTATGGGGAAATCCCCGCTCAAGGTAAAAGTATGCACTGTTACCGAAGCAGTAGGCAAGGAAAGGGCGGCGGAAATGTACGAGGTTGTGAGTTAGAGCCTGTTTAGTATCTCCGAGCGAGTGGATTTTCGAGCTGATTTTTACAAACGCACCGCTTTTAGCGGTGCGTTTGCCTATCTGTATTATTACTCCGCTCGAAAAGTCTTGTCTAATCAGGCAAAGCCCGATTAGGACTTTTCTCGCTCAAATGGCTCTGTGTCTCGTCTGCCTTCGGCAGACAACCGACACAGGTAGCCGATTAAGTCG
>WRLX01000043.1 GCA_009777415.1 Oscillospiraceae bacterium | reverse complement strand
GTAAAAAATGAGTAAGAACAGTCACTTAAATAAATCTTCTGCTCATCGTGCGGAAAAAAAGCGCGAGAAGAGAACGCTGAAGCTGATAATATTGTGCTTCATATGTTTTATTTTGCTTGTTATTGTTGTTGCAGTGCTGAATATTGATAAGTTGTCCGATTCGGTCGAGGGAATCGGTCGCAGAAGCAGAAATGTTGCGGAGGCGGGATTCCCGCTCAGACTTCCCGGGAACACCGGGTACGACATTAATAGGTTTGACAGCGGATTTATGCTTTTAACCGAGACTTACGTATATGTACATGAGCAAGATGGGGGGCAAAGGTATAATAAGAGGCACAACTACTCTGAGCCAAATGCGGCAATTGCAAGTACGCGAATCCTTGTATATGACAAAAACAGAGACCAATTCTCGTTTTTCGGCAGGAACGGGCTTATTTACGAGAAAAAAACCGATGAAAGAATTTTGTACGGCGCAATAGGCGAGAATAACAGCGCGGCAATCGTGTACAGGAGCGATGTGTACGCCAATGTCCTCGAAATATATGACAGCGACGGCGATTGGCGGTATAGAAACCGTTTCCTTGATGAGAATATAATGCAGGTTGTCTTTACCTCGGCGGACAATGAGATAATTGTTACCACAATGGGATTTAACGAGGGGGAAGTGAGTGCTTTTGTACAAAAATACGATACGACTATCGAAGATGAGGCGGGGGTTTGGAAAACCGCTCTCCCCGGAAGTGCAATGCCGTTGGCTGTCCATATCGGCAGAAATAATGTCTTTGTATTGTGCGATAACGGACTTTTTATTCTTGATTTAAACGACGGAGCAGTGTTGGACAACCATGGCTATAACGGCAACCTTATTGATTTTGCTTTTTCCGACAATTTGGTGGCTATCTTGATTAACGATTATGCGGCGGGGACTGTCAGCCTCGTTTCAATCAGCGATGATGATACCCAATCAAGAGCAGTATCGGCGGGTGCGTTGCAGGCGGAGATTTTAAACGGCAAAATATATTTGCTTGAACCGAGCCGTATCGCCGTTTTTGATATTGGCGATATAGACGGAATCGCACCCGAATATATGGCATTAAACGAAGAGTATTCCCGTTTTATACACGTTGGAGATGAAATTCTTCTCCTCGGCTTTAATAATGTGGATAAATTGCTCTCGGACACTGAACAGCATGAGTAAAAGTCTGACTTTCTATTTAATAATTTTTATAATATCGTCATTGGCTTTTATTGCCGACTTGATTTTGCGTTACATTGAGAAAATCAAGAGTTTTGATGTCCAAAAAAAGTTTTTCAACCTGAGCAGTGAGGGATTTGAGGGTGTTCCCGTTGAAAAGTTTCTGCCCGAAAACCTTACTATGCTTGTTCTTTCAGTAATGGCTGCCTCCGCCGGGGGAAGTCTCCTTGATTTGGCGGGTCTGTCGTGGTATATTTCATTCCCCTGCGCCGTCGTTTGCGGACTTATCATCTGCTTTTTTGTGCAACATTTGGGTGACAATGCCGTTGATATTATCAAGCGTAACCGACTCCCTAAAGGCGAAAAGGCGGCGGGCTTGATTGGATGCTGTGTCGAGAGCGTGGAAGCGGGTGGATGGGGCAAAGTCCGCTTTCTCTACAAAAACCGGGAATTTACGGTTAATTCAGCCTGTACCGCCGACTCCGGAATTGATGCGGGGCAAGAGGTAATAGCCGTTTATGAGCAAGATGGATACTATTTTGTAACAAAGGCGGACGAAATTTATAAAGGGATTGACACCAATTTTTAGTTGTGGTATAATGGAACGATGAAACAAATGAATTACACAAACAAGGTTTGCTCCTTTACGGGATACCGAACGGGAAAACTCAGAGCTTGCCTGTCCGGATTGCTCACAATTGAGGATATTCGCGATTGCCTTAAATCAAGGATGATTGAGATGATTGACGAGGGATTTATGACATTTCAGTGCGGGATGGCGATTGGCTCTGATATGCTTTTTGCGGAGATTGCCCTTGAACTCAGGCAAAGGTATTCATCGCTTGTTCGGTTTGTGGCTGTTATTCCGTGTCTTGAGCATGACAAAAACTGGAATGAGTATGACCGCAATCTCTGCCGTGAAATGACCGAGAAGGCCGATGATGTTGTGATTGTGAGCAATACGCGCTATTTTGACGGTTGTATGGCAAAGCGCAACAGGTATCTAATCGAAAACTGCGATGAACTTGTTGCTATTTACGATGGGCAAAAAGGCGGGACAATGCAGACGATTAACTTCGCAAAGGGCAAGGGAATGAAGGTCACGATTATCGACCCGTCAAAATCAATGGTAATCACGCTCAGGGAATCGTTCGGGGAAATACTTACCACCGAGAAAAGCATAATAGAACTCTACGGAAACTAACGCACGAAAGGGCAAGGGTAAAAGGATGAAAATAAATCTGCGGTTGTGCGGAAAACGTACTTTTATGGCTCGTTGGTGTCAGAAAGGTCAAGGGTAAAAAGGATGAAACAGTATTTTATTTGGTTGCTGTCTGTGATGGGGGCGGCGAATCCGCGGACAATGCGCCTTATTTCCCGTTTTGGCGGAGTTAAGGAAGCGTATGATGCACTCAATGGCGGAGGAGAAGCGAAATCCGCGCTGAAATCGTGGGAACTGAAGGCTTTAAAAAGAGCATCGCTTGAAAAGTCGGCGGAACTCGTTGAATGGTGCAAAAAACGCGGCTACAATATAATCACTATTAACGAGCCGCAATACCCGGAACAACTCAAGCATATATACAACCCTCCGATTCTGCTTTTTACCGAAGGCGATATAAGCTCAATTAACTCGGAGATACGTATAAATGTAGTCGGCACAAGGAATCCATCCGATTACAGCTATGGGGTTGCGTCCCACCTTTGCGCAGAGTTGGCAAAAACGGGAATCGTTATAATCAGCGGGATGGCAGTCGGTCTTGACAAATGCGCCATGACAGCCGCGCTTGAAAATGACGGGCGGGTTGCGGGTGTCCTCGCTTGCGGGATTGATGTGGAATATCCGCGGGGGAGCAAGTCTTTCCGCAAAACCGTTGCTGATTCGGGCGGGGTCTGCATTTCCGAGCTTATGCCGCGTGACTCTACCCGCCCGACCTACTTTCAATTCCGCAACAGGATTATGTCGGGGCTGTCTTCGGGGACTCTTATAATAGAAGCCGGGGAGCGTTCGGGCTGTCACATTACCGCACTGCACACAATTAACCAAAACCGCGATTTATTCTGCGTACCTCCGCATGACATTCTTGACCCGCGCTATTCGGGTGTAATACGGTACTTACGGGATGGGGCTATTCCGATATTCAGTCATATTGACATAGTAAACGAGTATTTGAGCGATGTCTGCGAGCGGTTGTCGGAGTCGGCAACGCCCGGAAGCTTGGAAAAGCCTTCCGCTTCCGCAAAACCCTCAGCGAAACCCTCAGCGAAAACAGATGCGGCAGTCTCAGAAAGCAATAATATTGAGTTTAAGAGCAAATTACCTGTGCCGCAACCTGCGCCGAAGATCGATTACAGCCAACTCCCCGAGGAGCAAGCGAGTATAATCGCCGCCTTGCAAAAGAAAATGCTCACTTTTGATGAAATTGTCAAAAGTAAGTTGTGCAACGCTGACAAAGCCTATGAGATTCTGCTTGATATGGAGTTAGACGGACTTATTGAGAAAGTTGCCGGGGATAGATACAAGGTTAGTTAAAAAATTAAAATACACAAATGCACGTTTGTGCAGAAAGGAAAAGGGTAAAAATTATGCAAAATTTCAACTTCTGCTCCCCTACCTATTTTGAATTTGGTAAGGGTTCGGAAAACAAGAGTGCTGAACTTATTAAAAAATTCGGCGGCACGAAGGTACTGCTTCATTACGGTGGCGGTTCTGTTAAAAAGTCGGGACTGTATGGCAGGGTAGTAACATCGCTTAAAGACGGAGGCGTTGACTTTGTTGAACTCGGCGGGGCGCAACCTAATCCAATCGACACCCTTGTATATGAGGGAATCGAACTCTGCCGCAAGGAAAAGGTTGATTTTATATTGGCAGTCGGCGGAGGAAGCGCGATTGACTCGGCAAAGGCAATCGCCGCCGGAACGCTGTATGACGGCGATTTTTGGGACTTTTACACGGGGAAATATATTGAGGAAGCATTGCCTGTCGGCACGATTCTGACAATTGCGGCGGCGGGAAGCGAAGGCAGCTGCAACTCGGTTATTACTAAAGGGAAATTGAAAAGGGGTGCATCGGGGGAAGTAATCCGACCTGTATTCTCGATTCTTAACCCCGAATTGACTCAGACTCTGCCCCCGTATCACACTGCGGCGGGTTCTACCGATATTATAGTGCATATTCTCGAAAGGTATTTCTCTAATACCGAGGAAGTTGAAGTCACTGACCGTATTTGCGAAGGTCTTCTCAAGACTGTAATCAATCAGACTCCGCGTGTAATTGCCGAGCCAGACAATTATGCGGCACGTGCCAACATTATGTGGGCGGGAATGGTGGCGCATAATAACCTTTGCGGAGTCGGGCGCGAACAAGACTGGGCAAGCCACGGAATGGAACACGAGCTATCGGCGTTTTACGGGGCGATTCACGGGGCGGGGCTTGCGGTAATCAATCCCGCGTGGATGAAGTTTGTAAGCAAGAAAAACCCGCGTAAATTTGAGCAGTTTGCCGAAAGAGTGTGGGATATTAAAGATAAGAATATTGATGAGGCGATAAAGCGTTATGAAGAGTTCCTCAAGAGCATAGGGATGCCGTCTTCGATAAAGGAATTCGGCGCGAAGGAAGAGGATATTCCAATGCTTGCCGCGAATATAGGTCTTACGGAAGAATACACTTTCGGCGGCTATGTCAAGCTGAACATTCGCGATGTGGAAGAAATATATCGGCTTGCGTTATAGAGTAGAGGTTTCAACCGAAAAACAGTTGCAAGAAGCAATTGCTTTGCCTCAAATAGAATACGTTTATGCACCCATGTCAATTGTCGGCAGCCAATCATCGGTTGCCGATTGCATAATAGTCCCGCCTGTGTTTATCGGGAACGATGAGCCGAAAATGCTTATGCGGCTTCGTGAGTTGCGGGAAATGGGTTATACTCGTGGGTTGGCGCATACAATAGGGCACATTCCGGTTATCCGAGAGGCGGGGATGACGGTTCACGGAGGATTCCGCCTTAATATAACCAACTCCGCCGCGCTGAATCAATATGAGGATTTGGGGTTGGCAGACACAATCCTTTCTGTTGAGATTAGCTTGAATAGGGTAAAATCGCTTAAATCGGCAATTCCAACGGGGCTTGTTGTTTACGGTAAATTGCCGATGATGTTGCTTAGGAATCCGGGTATATGGAAGTCAGGTGTACAGGCGTTGGTTGACCGTAAAGGGAAATCCTTTCTGCTAAAACAAGTAAACGGGGCAGGGGAGGCAGAGTTGCTTAACCCGAATACGTTGGTTTTATCCGACAGAATGCGGGAATTTTCCGAGCTTGATTTTGCTGTTTTGTCAATTCCGCCGGGTGAATCGGTTAAAAAAATCCTCAGCTTATACCTTAACGGCGAATCCCCGAAAGGAAATTTTACACGAGGTTTATATTAGAACTCTATGAAAATTAACGAACGAGGTCTATTAATGACAATCAACTATAAAAAACTCAATTCAAAGGCTAACCCGCCACTCCGTGCTACCGAGTACAGCGCGGGGGCGGATTTGTGTGCTTGTTTGGACTCAGCGGTGACTGTAAAGGCTGAATCGCAGTTGCTAATTCCTACGGGAATCGCAATTGAAATACCGGAGGGGTACGGCGGGTTTGTGTTCCCGCGTAGCTCTGTTTCGAGCAAACACGGGGTTTCGCTCGCCAATTGTGTGGGGGTTATTGATGCCGATTACCGCGGGGAAGTGAAAATCCCGTTGATTAACCACTCTAAAAGCGACTACACTATCAATAACGGTGACAGAATTGCCCAATTGGTGATTATGCCTGTTGAACTCGCCGAATTTGCCGAAAGTGCTTCACTTTCCGACACGGTAAGAGGCGATGGTGGGTTTGGTTCGACAGGCGGCACAAAACTTGTAACCGTTTTGTAATAAATATTTTTTAATAGTAGTTGTAACAAAGCGGTAATCGTGTTATAATACTGTTATATACAATTTTTAGTAATTTAGGATATTAATGGGAATGATGGTAGAAAACAATGGTCAAAAGTAAAGAAATGATTCAAGAGAGAGGGATACCACATTGAGTTACTCGATGCGGAATATAGAAAACAATGCTCAAAAGTAAAGAAATGATTCAAGAGAGAGGGATAAAAATGTTGTCTAAGGATATTGGGATTGATTTGGGGACGGCTAACACGCTTGTGTACATGAGGGGGAAAGGGATTATAATTCGTGAACCGAGTGTAGTTGCGGTTGACGTTAAGCAAGACCGGGTGAGGTATGTAGGGCAGGAGGCTAAGGACGTTATAGGCAGGACACCGGGCTCAATTGTCGCGGTGAGACCGCTTAAAGACGGGGTAATTGCCGATTTTGACATGACTACAAGTATGCTTGAGGCTTTTATAAAAAAAGCGACCAAAAACAGGACGTTTGTTAAACCGCGGGTAATCATCTGTATTCCGTCGGGAATTACCGCAGTAGAACGCAGAGCGGTTAAGGAAGCGGCACAAAATGCGGGTGCGAAAAAGGTTTTTATAATAGAAGAACCGATGGCGGCGGCAATTGGTGCCGGGCTTCCCGTTGAAGACCCGGCGGGTTCAATGATAGTTGACATTGGCGGGGGGACAACCGAGGTTGCGGTCATTTCTCTCGGAGGGATTGTTACATCAAGGTCGGTCAGAGTCGGCGGCGATGAGTTTGATTCGGCAATTTCGAGCTATATCAAAAAGAAATACAACCTTTTGATTGGCGAACGTACAGCGGAAAATATTAAAATTAATATTGGCTCGGCTTATGAATTTGAAACTGAGGAGCTTCAAATGGACATCAAGGGACGCAACCTCCTAAACGGTTTGCCCGAAAATATTCTTATTACAAGTGTGGAAATTCGAGAGGCGCTTGCAGACCCGCTCAGTCATGTGGTTGAGGCAGTCAAGGTGACGCTTGAAAAAACCCCGCCCGAACTGGCGGCGGATATTATCGACCAAGGTATAATGTTAGCGGGGGGCGGCGCATTGCTGAAAGGGCTTGACAAGCTGATTCACAGCGAGACAGGTATGCCTGTTCATATTGCGGAACGCCCGATTGATTGCGTTGCGGACGGAACGGGGAAAGTTCTCGAAAACATTGACAAGCTCGGAGAAGTTTTGAACGATGAGGAAACAAGATACTATTAGAGCCTGTTTAGAATCTCGCTCACGGCGGATTTTCGGCAAATTTTCCGCCATACTGCGTTGATTTTTGCTTAAATATCAGCGGATATTCGCACAAAAATCGCCTTGTCTGACGAAAAACTTGCTCGAAAATCCACTCGTTCGGAGAATCTAAACAGTCTCTTAGAAGTCGGCAAATTTTGAAGGAGTTGTTGTTGATTGAAAGATTTTATTCACAGCCTGAGATTTAAGGTTATAGTATGTGTTTTCGCTTTGCTTTTCGGGTTTATGATATACGCCGCCGCATCAAGTGCAGTAGCGATTCCCGAGTTGGCGTTAAGGACTGTAACAGCCCCTTTTGCGCGGCTTTCTACCGTTATATCGACTTTTGTTACAGGCAATGTCGATAAAATTGTCAATGCCGACAAATACAAAAACGAAAATGATGAGTTGCGCCGCATAATTTCCAATTTGCACACACAAATTGTTGATATTGATGAGTTGCTGATTGAAAACCAGCTTCTTAGGGAAATGCTTGAAATTGCGCAAGATAACCCCGATTTTGAATGGCCGGAAAACATTTGCACAATCAGCGCGTGGAACGCAAACGATGTTTTCCGCGGTTTTACTGTTAATCTCGGCTCAGATGACGGAATCTCGCTCCAAGACTTGGTTGTGACTCAAATCGGCGTAGTCGGCATAATTACAGCCGTCGCGCCTAATTATTCGCAGGTTTCGACAATACTCGCGCCGGAAACCGAAATAGGTGTATTTACTACACGGGGAGTCCAAGGGCTTTTGCAAAACGATATAATCCATGCGAAAGAGGGATTGAGCCGTGTAAGCTATATCAAAAGCGATGCCGATATTAAAGAGGGGGACATAATTATAACAATGGGGACGGGGACGTATCCGTCGGGTCAAGTAATCGGCGAGGTAGTTGAAATATACGACGACCCCAACGGAATGTCGAAGCACGCGCTGATAAAGCCGAGCGTGGAAATAGAAAGGCTCACTAATGTATTGGTTATAACCGATTTTGAGGGAAAAGACTTAGTGGCAGAATAGGGAGTGTGGTTAGTGGGGAGCAGGAATTTCAAATTCGGTGCGCTTTGGAAAAGGGAACGCTTTCGTACTTTTATGCGTTGGTTCTTTTATTCGTCTGCGCTCCTTCTTTTTTATATGTTTATGGCGGGCGGATTGTTCCGCGGGTGGCAGCCTGTATTAATCATTCCGCTTGCAATCGCGGTGGCAATGCGCGAGAACGAACTTTCCGCATCGATATTCGGGGCGGTATGCGGATTGGTTATCGATATTGCGGGAGGGAAGTTGTTTGGGTTTTCGGGAATATGGCTGCTCCCGGGGTGTTTGGCGGCGGCTTTATTGGTGTCGCATTTAATAAAAGTAAACCTTTTAAACTTTTTGTGGCTTAACATTGCGGTGTGTTCGCTTATGGCTGTGAGCGACTATTTCTTCAGGTACATTCTTTGGAACGTCAGTAACGCGCGTTTAGTCTTGACGGGATTTATTATTCCCGCACATCTGTCGGCGGTTATTATATCGCCTTTGATTTACTTGGGCGTAAAGTACATTTCAAAAAAACTGTCCCCGTTTGAGTTTTACCGATTGTCGCCGTCAAACGATAATGAGGATGAGGACTATTAGAAGGGGTTCTTAGAAAGGGGAGGATGATAGTGAACACAACTAAGGTTTCGCGTATAATAAGGATGTCGCTGTTGGTTGCGTTAATGGCGGTGTTGGCTTTTTTGTGCGTAGTAAGGCTTTTGCAAATACAGATTGTGGATGCGAACTTGTATTCCGAGCAGATAAAAGAAACTTTTACGGCTACTCAAACAATTCAAGCTGTTCGAGGGAGGATTGTTGACAGCGAGGGGCTTGTACTCAACACGAATGAAATAGTTTACAAGGTTATTTTACAGAGGGCATTCCTGCCGTTTGGGGGCGAGAATGAGGTGATTGCGCAAACGCTCACTGTCTTGGCAAAACACGACAGTGACTGGATTGACAGCCTGCCTGTTTCGATGACACCGAATCCATTTACGGGGCGTTTTTTGTTCAAGAATGTTATTGGAGATGAGTTGGATAATTTTAAAGTTCGGTTAGGGCTTAATTATGATGCGACAGTTGAAAACTGTATAAAAGCCCTTGCCGAGAATTACAATATTGATACCAAAAAGTATGATGAGCAGATGATACGCTACATCGGCGGCATCCGCTATGAAATGGAATTGCGGGACTTTTCTTTCCAAAACCGCTATATACTTGCCGAAGATATTCCTATGGAAGTTATTATTGAGCTTAAAGAAAAAGCGATTACTTTAAAAGGGGTTGACATTGTTGAAGAGCCGATTCGCATCTACAATGAGGGGGCAAAACTGCCTCATATTCGCGGAAGAATTAACGCAATAAATCAAGAGCAGTATGCCGTGTTAAAGGATTCGGGGTACAGCCTTAACGACACAATCGGCTTTTTTGGGTTGGAAGAGACAATGGAAAGCGTACTGCGCGGCGAAAACGGAATCCGTGAGATTACACGGGACTCATCGTGGGAAATTATATCCGATGAAATTACGAAGCCTGTCCACGCGGGCGATACCGTTAAGCTGACTATCGACACTGAGTTTCAAAAAAAAGTTGAGGAAATTCTTGCCAACCATATAAAATGGTCTAATCAGCCCGGGAATATCACCCGCCGTCCGTGGACAAAAACGACTGCGGGTTCAATCGTTGTGCTTGACGTTACGACCGGGGCGATTCTCGCTTTGGCAAACAATCCTTCCTATGATTTAAACGACCATGTTGATTTAATGCTCGCCGAGGCGGCGGGTGAGCCGCCGTTGCCCGAACATCCACTCCGCGACAGGAGCATTGGACACGGTTATCGCCCCGGCTCGGCGTTTAAGACTGTTACGGGAACTGCGGGTCTTATTAGTGGAACAGTAGGGCGCAGTGACACAGTGCATTGCAGCGGGGTTTATAATGTTTTTTCCGGCACTTGGCGGCCGCGATGTCACAGTGTCCACGGGAATGTCAATGCGCCGAGAGCTTTGTTGGAATCTTGCAATATATACTATTATGAAATAAGCAGACGGATGAAAATCGAACCGCTTGTTGAAACTGCGAGCCTCTTCGGAGTCGGGACTAATCTCAATTGTGATGTGCCTATGACTACAGGCAGGATGACGACTCCCGAGGTTTACTACGACTTGGCGGGGCATGAAATGGGGCAGGGTGACCTTATTCAGATTGCTATAGGGCAGTCCGAAACATTGCTGACTCCTTTGCACATGGCGACAGTCGCTATGACGATTGCCAATAACGGGGTGCGATACCGACCTTATTTAGTGGATTCTGTATGGAATTATGATGCTACCCGGCTTTTGCATAAGACGCAGACGGAAGTTGTTGAAGATTTCAGCGTGGGGAATGAAGACGCATTCAAAACCGTCCAAGACGGAATGCGTTCACTCGCAGTCCGTAATCAGGCGCAATTGTTCGCTTTTTTACCCGATTTGCCCGCGTACAAGACGGGGACTCCCGAGATTGAGGCGGGGAAGTTGTATAATTCAACCGTCTTGGGATATTATCCCTTTGAAAATCCCAAGATTGCTTTTGCCGTAGTGATGGAGGGCGGGGAATATGCAACCCGCGCCGCCCGTAACGTAATTGATTTATATTTTTACGGGCATTATGAGCCGTCCATTGATGAACGCGGGAATATAAGAAATGCGTGGCAACGCTGGACTCAGCCATACCCCCAAGCAATCCCCGGACGGTATAATGACAGTGAATAGCAAAACTTTTGGTGATATTGCACAAATTTGTTATACCTGATATGTGATTTATTTACAAATATCAGATTCTATATTGCAAAGTAAGAAGAATTGTGATATAATTAAAGCTAATTATTATTTTGGGGATGGAAAACGGATTTTTATATAGCGCGTTTGCGCAGAAAGGGCAAGGGTAAAAGTATTGAATATAGCAATTATTGCACATGATAAGAAAAAAGAGTTGATGGTTCAGTTTTGTATAGCCTACTATGGGGTATTTTCTAAGCACAATCTCTTTGCAACAAGGACTACAGGCGAATTGGTTGAGGAGGCTACAAAATTAAGTATTAAGAAGTTTTTAAGCGGCTCACACGGTGGAGTTCAGCAAATTGCGGCAAATATCGCCGTTAATGATGTTGATATACTTTTCTTTTTCCGCGACCCCGATGCAAAAGAAGGTGTTGATGATATTAATATACTTCATGCTTGCGATAAAAATACCATTCCCGTTGCGACTAATATTGCAACAGCGGAGTCGATTATTCACGCACTTGAGCAGGGATACCTTGGTTGGATTGAAATAGAAAAAGAGAATCGTAATCGACTATAAGAAAGGACGAACCACTGTGCCGCAAAGTCAAAGAAGAGCACAACAGTGCAACGGGCTTTGCCCGTTGGCAGGTTGCTTGACACATTGAGGTTTGCGCAAGGTGGGGCGGCATGGTCATGAAAATATGGGTTTAATAACAAAAGCACCCCGGGGAACGCTCGACAAGCTTCCCGGGGAAGCTTCAAAATGCAGGGCTATCGAAAACAACGCACTTGAAATTGCGGCGGTTTACGGCTATAAAGAAATACGGACTCCCGTGTTTGAGCATACCGCGCTTTTTAAGAGGGGAGTCGGCGACACAACCGATATTGTTCAAAAGGAAATGTATACTTTTGATGACAAAAAGGGGAGAAGCCTTACGCTCAAGCCGGAGGGGACTGCCTCAACGGCACGCGCCGCAATCGAAAACGGGCTTTTTAATGAGGCATTGCCACTTAAACTTTGCTACGTGACTAACTGCTATCGCTATGAAGCTCCGCAAAGTGGGCGTTACCGTGAGTTTTCCCAGTTTGGGGCGGAAGTTTACGGCGCGGATACTCCGTTGTGTGACGCTGAATTAATCGCTCTTGCTTATGACTTGTTTACGGAACTGGGAATCCCCGACAATGCGTACACAATTGAAATAAACAGCATTGGGTGCCCCGAATGCCGCGTTAAATATCAAGACTCGTTGCGCCGATATTACAGCGAATTTGAGGATAAGCTCTGTCGCGACTGCATGGAACGCTTAGAGAGGAATCCTATGCGGTTGATTGACTGTAAAAATCCCTCTTGCGGCGAATTTAAGGAAAACGCGCCTTTAATCCTTGATTATAACTGCGATAAATGCGCCGAGTTTTTCAACGGGTTTAAATCGGGATTGGATTTACTTTCGATTCCTTATACTGTTAATTCAAAAATTGTCCGCGGCTTGGATTATTATACCAATACGGTGTTTGAATTTGTATTGAAGTCTAACGGGTTGGTGTTTGGTGCGGGCGGGCGGTATAACGGTCTAATTGAAGAATTGGGCGGAAACGCCGCTCCCGCTTCCGGATTCGCGCTCGGGATTGAGCGTTTAGTCGCTGTAATAGGCGAAGGCGCGGGATTTCCGCTGCCGAAAAAGCCCGATATTTATATCGCGGCATTGGGCGAAAAAGCCGCCGCGTTTGCATTAAAGCTGACGCGGGATTTGCGTTGCGCTTGCATATGGGCGGAATGCGACATTGTAGGCAGAAGTGTTAAGGCGCAAATGCGGTTTGCGGACAAAATCGGCGCAAGGTTCAGCATGGTTATCGGCGAAAATGAGCTTGAAACAGGCAAGGCTGTTTTAAAAGACATGGCTACTAAGGATAGCCGCGAGGTTGGCTTAGTTTTGGAGCAAATCTTAGGAGGAATTTACCAATGAAAAAGTACAAAATCCCAACCGCAATTCTATTAACAATAACAATCCTAATCGGGTTCATAACAATCCCGACAACAACAGCAAC
>WRLX01000042.1 GCA_009777415.1 Oscillospiraceae bacterium | reverse complement strand
TTATCAATAACGCTTGTAATTTTCGGAAAAATATGCTATCATTGACAAAATAAATCAATTAAAATTTTTTACGGCACGTTAGTGCAGAAAGGGCAAGGGTAAAAGTTTGAAAATAAATCTACGTAAATGGGAAAACGAATTTTTATGGCACGTTAGTGCAGAAAGGGCATGGGTAAAATTATGGCTGTAAATAAAAGAAGGAAGGGGTACAGCGTTCAAAAAATAGTTATCACGGGGTTATTCGTTGCAATGGGGGTTATATTGCCGCGGTTTTTCCCTTATCCGTTAGGGATGTCGTTTTTACCGATGCACCTGCCGATTCTCCTTGCGGGGATTATCTGCGGGCTTCCCTACGGCTTACTATGCGGGATTATTGTACCCGTCATATCACACTTCGCATTCGCAATGCCGCAGCCGCCAATGCTGTATGCCATGATTTGCGAACTGGCGGCATACGGGCTGTTTACATCTTTGCTCATGATGCTTCCCTTGAAAAGCCTGTATACGCGGCTCTGCATTTCATTATATGGGGCGATGTTGTTGGGGAGAATTGTTTACGGGGCAGTAAATGCCTTTTTCTTCCAAATAGGCGACTACTCGATGCAAGGGTGGATTGCCGCCGCATTCGTCACGTCGCTACCCGGTATTGTTATTCAAATAGTACTCATTCCGCCGATAGCTATAGCGGCAAACAAGGCGTTCAGGGATATATGCTGAAGCTTGAATAATAGCGGAGGTGTCACCGGCTTCGCCGGTGAGCAGTCCGCTTGACAGGCTTATTCATGGAGGCTTTATGCCTCAGAAAGGTATGGTCATAACAATAAGAATCGAGGTGCTTTATGGACAATAACCTGCGGGAAATACTTACTCGGTACAAAGAAACCGCCGATTTGCTTGAATCGGAAATCAAGAGCTTTGAAAACCTTGATTTAACCAAAAAAAATATCGCGCTCGAAAAGGAAGCCGACAGGCTGAACAGCGAGCTTGTTAAGTTGCGAGAAAAAGTCAGCCAACTGAACGAGAGCAACTCACAATTGCGTAATACCATTTATTCCAAGCTGTACTCCGAACGGCTTTCCTTAATCAATTCCTCCAAAAAGAAAACGGATGCCTATTTTGCCTATGAGCAGTCAAAGCAGAACAACAGGCTTACAGAGCTTGAAAACAAGTACAGGAGATTGATTGACGCGCAGATAAACGAAATAAAAAGCGGCTATTCTGTTTTGGACGAGGAGTTGAGAGCTAAAATAGCCTCAAGGACTCACCTGATTAAACAGGAATTGTCCGATGAGTTGGCGGACGAAGTTTCCGCTGCAAAAATGCGGTTAGCCGAAACTGCCAAAGCTTTAGAGGATGCTGATGCCGAATATGGCGCAATTAGGGCAGAGAAAGTAAACGCGCAGGACATTGAAAGAATCGCAAAGCAAAGCAATTGGGAGCGGTTTTTGGGTCTTAACGTGATTAATAAAGTAGGAATCGGGTTGGTAATCCTCGGCGTAATTTTCGCATCGCAATATACCTACAGTCTAATAGGCAATGGTCTTAAAGCAGTTTTATCGTTTGCATTAGGCGGAGTAATGGTCGCAATTGGGGAGCTGTTAAGCCGTAAGAAAGCAAGCGTGTTTTCATTAGGCATTACCTCGGGCGGGATTGCCGTCGCATACATCGCTTTAACAGTGAGCTATTTTATGTTCGGTGTTTTAACGCTATACTCGGCGGCGTTAATCTGTGTGGGAATCACGGTAGGTGCGTTTTTGCTGTCAATACAGCATAAATCACAGGTTGTAGCCACCTTCGCGCTTATAGGCGGATTCCTCCCGCTAATGATATTAGATGCCTTGGACGAAACGCTGACTTATTCGGCAATGGCATACTTCCTCATTTTAGGCGGATTTGCGTTTGTGTTATCGTTCAAGAAAAAGTGGATTGTTACCGCGTTTTTCGGCTTGTCGCTAAACATTATAACTACATTTATGTTATCCGGTCTGTTTAACGCAGGCAACAGCGTTTTTGAGAAAAGTGCTTTTATCGTTTATGTGGCACTGTCGTTTATAACATACACCCTTATCCCGATTATAGGCACCTACTATGGGAGATTACACTTCAAAAAAAGAGATGTCACATTGATTGCCATTAACACTTTTTTCAGCACTGTTATACTTTACTTGAACTTTGCACGATTAGAAATAGTAGAACTGAACGGCTTAATTCCGTTGGTGTTTATGCTGATTTACATCGGATTGGGGCTGCTTCTCAAATGGAAAATGCAAACCGAGTATGATATGCGGATGTTATTTTTTGTAACAGCCGTCACTTTCTTCGCTTTAATAATCCCGATGCATTTTGAAAGCTCCGCGTGGTTCTCGTTAGGGTGGCTTGTTCAAGGTGTGGGATTGGCTGTTTACGGGATTATCGCCGAAAAAAGAAAGTTTATTGTTTCGGGATTTATAATTAACGGCTTATGCTTGGGCGGGTTCTTAATGATTGATTTATTTGCACATGATGAGAGTTTCTTGTTGAGGTATGCCGCGCTGACTCTTGGGGGGCTAATTCTGACAGCAGTGTTTGCGTTTAAGAGAGTAGACCATAACGGCATTAAAATTCTGAAATATGCCGCCTCACTGAATCTGTGGCTGTTTACCCTTTATATAATTGCCGAGGGTGTCAACAAAGCGGAAGAGCTACACTTGTTTTATCCTTTGTTCTGCATACCCGCAACATTCGCGCTCGCGTTTGTGCTACAGCGGATTAAACCGATTAAAGACACGGGAATGAGGGTAATATCGCACATTATGTACAGTGCGGGGATTTTGTGGCTTTTAATAATGAACTTTACCGATGAAAGCCATTTAGCGGCAGAGGGCGGCATTTGGCCGGTTTATGCGTTCGCGTACGCCGCGGCAAATATAACAGCATTGCTCGCATTGTCGGATATTTTGTACTACCAATCGCGTACATCTTTGAACGCGTTGAGATCTGAATGGTTTCCGTTTTTGCTGTCGCTGTTTTTCACCTTTATATTGACTCAAAACCTTATCGGGTTTTATGATATACCGTTTGCAGGAATGACAATCAGCATTGTTTACGCGGTATTGGCTTTGCTTTGGTGTATATTCGGCTTTTGGAAACGGTTTACTTTTATGCGGCGTTTCGGACTTGCAATGTCGCTCTTGGTTGTATCGAAGCTGTTTTTGATTGATATGTGGGCATTGTCGGAGGGGTACAGAATCATAACTTATTTCGCGTTGGGATTATCTCTAATCGGCATCTCATTTGTTTATCAGCATTTTACAAAAAGACTTGATAAGGTTGATGAGTTGGAAATTAACGAATAAACGGGCATAATAAAATCATATAAATATAAATGAGGGAAAGGGATGGAGTAAAATGGCAAGAAAATCTGTGTTAGGAAGTACACTTGACAGCATTTTTGATGATTTAGACGGGTTTTCGGGGGATTCCGGTATCGGCAGTCTGCAAACAATGAGAATAGGCGAGATTGAACCTAACCGCGAACAACCTCGAAAGGACTTCGACCCCGAAAAGTTAGATGAGCTGGCGGAGTCAATCCGTCAGCATGGTTTAATCCAACCTATAACAGTCCGCGAATTGCCGAACGGGGGGGCATATCAAATTGTCGCGGGTGAGAGAAGATGGAGGGCGGCAAGGATTGCGGCTCTTGAGGAAGTTCCGGTAAGAATAATGGAGCTAACCGATGCGCAAACAATGCAGATTGCCATGATTGAGAATTTGCAGCGTGAGGACTTAAATCCCGTGGAAGAGGCAAAGGGGTATCAAGAGCTAATCGAGAGCTACCAAATGACCCAAGAGCAACTGGCAAAAACAGTAGGCAAAGCACGCTCATCCGTGACAAATGCGCTGCGGCTTTTGACGCTTCCCGACCAAGTGCTTGATTTAGTCCGCAAAAATCAGCTTTCAAAAGGACACTGCAAGGCGATTATGTCGGCGCAATCGACTGCGGCAATGATTCGGCTTGCGAAACAGGCTGCCGCAGGGGAAATAAGCGTCCGCGAAACCGAAAGGCTTGCGCGGATTACTAAAGAAAACCCCAATGACAAAACAACGCAGTCGGCTTCCGCTTCTCAAAAAAGCAGGTTTATCAGAGAGGCCGAGGCGGCACTCGCCGAGTCCCTTAATACAACCGTTCGCATTGTGGAAGGCAAAAACAAAAAAACCCTCTGCATTGATTTTACCGATGAGGACAACCTCAAGAAAATTATCAGCAATTTTAAATAATTTTCCAAGAATCAACCAAATGTAAAACTTTTGTAAAGTTTATATAAAATTTTCGTAGCCCCCTTGTAATGTTTAAAATCACCTGTTATAATCTATTTTGGAAATAGGTAATTTGTCATTTTAAGATGTATTTTTGTAAAGAAAGTTTGTAAAGAAAGGACATGGGTAAAATCATGCCGAAACTTTCCCCGCGGGCTTCAAAAAGAAACAGCGTAAATGTTTCAACGAAAAAAGCGAAGATAACAACAAAAAATCTTAACCTTTATTACGGGGGTTCACACGCGTTAAAAGACATTACGATGGAAATTCCGGAATGTGCCATAACTGCGATTATCGGGCCGTCCGGTTGCGGGAAGTCGTCGCTTTTGCGTCAATTTAACCGCATGAATGACTTAATCCCGATTGCAAGGGTGGAGGGTGAAGCCTACCTCGGCGAGACTTCTATTTATGGGAAATCTACCGATGTTGTAGAGCTTAGGAAAAAGATTGGAATGGTTTTCCAAAAACCCAATGTTTTTCCGATGAGTGTTTATGACAATATTGTTATCGGGCCTAAGCACCATGGAATCAGAAGCAAGTCGGCATTAAACGACATTGTGGAGAGGACGTTGAACCAAGTGGCAATGTGGGACGAACTTAAAGATTTGTTGCACAAGCCCGGTCAAGAACTCACGGCAGGTCAGCGGCAACGACTGTGCATCGCGAGAACACTTGCGGGTGACCCGGAAGTTGTACTTATGGATGAGTCGTGCAGTGCGCTTGACCCCGAATCGACAATGAAAGTCGAAGACCTTATGATTCAGCTTGCCCAAAAATACACTATTTTGATAGTGACACACAATATGGAACAGGCTGTGCGGGTTTCCGATATGTCGGCGTTTTTGATGATTGACCTCGATGACGACGACAGCGCGCGAAAAGTCGGAAAGCTTGTCGAGTACGCACCCACTTACGATATGTTCACTAATCCGACCGACAAACGTACAGAGGATTATATAACAGGGAGGTACGGATAAGGGTATGGGTAAAAATATTAGTTTTTTTAAAGGTTTTGTCAGTTTGGCTTTGACTTGCGCATCGGTTATTACAGCAACTTCGTGCAGCAGCGGCGGGAATATTGAAAACGGCGGCACTAAATCCCATGTTGTTGTTGCGGGTTCAACATCGGTTCAGCCGTACATGGAAGTACTCGCCGAGGAGTATGTCAAGTTTTATCCCGATTCGGCCGTTGATGTCCAAGGCGGCGGCTCATCGGCGGGAATCTCTGCGGTGGGTTCGGGAATAGCCGATATTGGGATGTCGTCGCGTTCATTGAGCGAAAGCGAAGTCGAGTTATATCAGTTCACGACTATTGCAAAAGACGGGCTCGCACTTATTGTGCATCCCGAAAATCCTGTTGACAACCTTACATTAGAGCAAATTCGGGATATTTACACAGGGGAGATTACCGACTGGAGTCAAGTCAGCGACCAATTTGAGGGCGATATTTTTCCGATTACCCGAGAGGAGGGTTCGGGAACGCGTTCTTTCTTTGAAGAGTTTGTAATGGACGGGCAGCGCATTACCTCAAAAGCGATTGTTCAAAGCACCAACGGCACCATCAGAACACTTGTTTCGGGAAATGCACGCGGAAATAAGCAAGCAATCGGCTTTATCTCGTTAGGTGTGCTTGAGCTTCCGGGGCAAAATCCCGTTAAAGGTTTGCAGATTGGCGGAGTTGCACCTACAACAGAAAATCTTGCCAACGGCAGTTATGAGCTGTTCAGACCTTTTTTGGTAGTCGTTGGCGAAGAACGCGAGGAATCCACCCACTTTATTGATTTTATTCTTTCGGATACAGGGCAAGGATTGTTGGAAGCGCGAGGGCTTGTTCGCATTGACGGGGGATAAGAAATTATAGTGCATTTGTTCAGAAAGGGCAAGGGTAAAAGAATGAAAGTAAATCTGAATATACGGGGAAAACGAGACTTTTATAGTGCATTTGTTCAGAAGGGGCAAGGGTAAAAGAATGAAAAATTTTAAGGAAAAATTATCGGGTCGGGTATTCCTTACGTTGGCGTTGTTTTCGATTTTGGCATTAGCGGTAATAACTATTTTTATCTTAGTACAGGGTGCGCCTGTAATAGGCAAACATGGTTTTGCGTTTATTGCGGGTACAAGTTGGTCGCCAGGCAACGGTGAATTCGGAATCCTTCCTATGATTATCGGCTCGGTTGCGGTAACTCTCGGTGCGGCTGTTATCGGCGTTCCGATTGGGATTTGTTGTGCTGTGTTCATGGCGGAATTTGCTCCGTCGTTAATGAGGACTATATTCAGACCCGCAATTCAGTTGTTAGCAGGTATTCCATCGGTTGTGTACGGCTTTTGGGGGCTTTTATTCGTGGTTCCTTTTATAAGCAACCACTTAGGTGGCTTAGGGCTTAGTATATTGGCGGGTTCTGTAATCTTGAGCCTTATGATGCTCCCGACGATTATCAGCATTTCGGAGGTGTCGATAATAGTGCTTCCCTCTACATATAAGGACGGGGCATTGGCACTCGGGATGACACACTGGCAAACAATCCGCTCGGTTCAGCTCCCGGCGGCAAAATCGGGAATAGTCGCGGCTGTCATTTTAGGGTTAGGGCGGGCAGTCGGCGAAACAATGGCAGTTATAATGGTGCTTGGGAATGCAACGGCTATTCCGAGTTCTGTACTTGAGCCGGTAAGAACGCTTACGACAAATATAGGTATAGAAATGGGATATGCGGAGGGCGAGCATAGGCAGGCATTGTTCGCGACGGGAATTATATTGTTTGTTATAATCATGATTTTGAACATTTCGGCACAGTATATAACTCGTAATAAAAGCAAAAGTTTAAAAATTAAATAAAATAGAGAGTGAGGATTCACAAATGGGGGCAAGAATTTCCCAAAAAATTGCAAAGACTTTGATTTGGACAATTGCGCTTACGGTAATAATCATACTTATGGCGATAATTGTGTTTATACTGTACAACGGTCTGCGGGTTATAAATTGGACTTTTTTGACTGAAATCCCGAGAGAAATGGGACAGCAGGGCGGTATACTCTCCCCGATAATAGGTACACTTACGGTGACTGTATTAGCTGTAGTTATAGCGATGCCATTCGGAATAGGGACTGCGTTTTACTTAGCGGAATACACAAGGGGCGGCGCAGTAACCCGCATTATTCGCTTTTGCACAGAGTCACTCGCGGGAATTCCGTCAATAGTATACGGGCTTTTCGGGTTGATTTTCTTTGTGACTACTTTGGGGTTAGGTTGGTCGATTCTTTCGGGAGGATTGACGGTTGCGATTATGATTTTGCCAACAATAATAAGAACGTCGGAAGAAGCAATCCGCTCAGTCCCGAACATATACCGCGAGGTTAGTTTTACTCTCGGTGCGACAAAGTGGCAGACAATCCGCAAGGCTGTCACCCCGTCGGCAGTCCGCGGTATCGCAAACGGGATTATACTCAGTATCGGTCGGTGTGTCGCCGAAACTGCCGCAGTAATGCTGACAGCGGGGACGGTGCTGACTATGCCCGAATCAATCTTTTCGTCGTCGCGGACAATGGCATTGCATTTTTATCTGTTGGCAATGGAGGGGACTGCCATGGACAAAGCATTCGGAACTTCCGCAGTTTTAATTATATTAATTTTCTTTATAAATGTTGTTGCCAACGCACTTGTCAACAGATTTGTATCAAAAGGGCATTAGAAACTGTTTAGAAAGGTTGATTAAATCATATGGAAAAATATAAAATAGAGATAAAGAATTTCAATTTTTATTTCGGTGAAAAGCAGGTCATTTACAACCTTAATTTAAAGGTTCAGGCGAACAGGATTCTCTCTGTTTTCGGGCCGGCAAATTCGGGGACTACTACGCTTTTGCGTTCCCTCAACCGATTGTGTGAGCTTAATCCGGAGTTGCGGTATGAAGGTGAAATACTGCTTGACGGAAAAAGCATTTTCGATTCGCGGGAAAGTGTTACGCAATTAAGGCGCAGAGTTGGCATGGTTTTTGAAGTGCCAACCCCGTTACCTATGTCGATTTATGAAAATGTTTCATACGGACTGCGTCTCGGACAAGGGAAAAGCAAAGCCGCTATTATGGAAGCGGTAGAACTGTCGTTAAAGCAGGCGGCATTGTGGGAAGAAGTCAAGGAAAGGTTGGACGCTCCCGCTATGAGCCTTTCGGGCGGTCAGCAACAGCGATTGTGCGTTGCGCGAGTGCTTGCGTTAAAACCGGAGGTTGTGTTGATTGACCGTGCTTGCTCGGGGCTTGACCCAATATCAACCGCAAAAATTGAGGAATCAATGTCACAGCTTAAAAAAGAGTATACTATTATAATTTCGCCGCATAATGTGCAACAGGCAATCAGAGTTTCCGACCGAGCGGCATTTTTACTGATGGGGCATTTGGTAGAAGAAGGCACAAACGATGAAATGTTTACAAATCCGCAGGATAAGCGAACAAGCGATTATGTCACCGGACGGTTTGGATAAACAGAAGGGTCAAGGGTAAAAGTTTGAAAGTAGGGTTACGTAAATGCGGAAAACGAACTTTCAATGTTGTGTTTGTGCAGAAGGGGCAAGGGTAAAAGTTTGAAAGTTGTGGTTACGTAAATGCGGAAAACGAACTTTCAATGTTGTGTTTGTGCAGAAGGGGCAAGGGTAAAAGTTTGAAAGTTGTGGTTTTGGGGATTAATTCAAAATATGTACATTCTTCCCCGGCGGTATGGATTTTAGCCGCCGGGGTTTCACGTTTTGCGGACTCGGTCCATGATGTTTCCGTAATAGAAACTACCGTGCAAATCCTTGAAAAGGACACTGCCGGCATTGCGGCACAAATAGAAGCTTTGCGCCCCGATGTAGTGGGCGTTTCGGTTTATATTTGGAACGCTTCGGTGTTGCCGCCGCTGTTGAAACTGATTCGCAAAAAGCTCCCCGACTCAACAATTGTCCTCGGCGGACCGGAAGCTGCGAACAACCCCGAATACGGGATGTTAGGCGGTGTTGACTACATTCTGCGCGGCGAGGGCGAATATGAACTGCCCGCTTTGCTTGCGGCTCTTGAGGGCAAACCCCCGCCCGAAAAAATCTGCGGAGTTGTTGAACCGTACAGCGATGAATACTTACAGTCGTTGGACGGCAGAATCGCTTATATTGAATCATCGCGCGGATGCCCTTTCAGGTGTGCATTTTGCCTGTCGGGCGGCGAAAATGGTATTGTTGGAGGCAGAGTAAAGTTTTTTCCGCTTGACATTGTAAAGGAGCAGATTTTAAAATTGTCGAAGATTAATGCAAGGACGATTAAATTCGTTGACAGAACTTTTAATTGCAATGCGGCACGTGCTTACGAAATTTTTGACTATGTTATATCGTTGCCCACAACCCGCCTTTTCCATTTTGAGGTAGCCGCAGACTTGTTTGACGAACGCACTATTGCGCTTTTGAAGAACGCGCCGCTAGGCAGGATTCAGCTTGAGGCAGGATTACAAAGTTTTTACAAGCCTGCATTGGATGCATCGGCGCGTTATGCCGAGCTTAAAAAAGCGGTAGAAAATATAAGGGAGCTTTTGTCCTCGGCGAATATTCATATCCATGTGGATTTAATCGCCGGACTTCCTTATGAAACGCTTTCAGAGTTTAAAAACAGCTTTGATAAAGCGTACCGGATTGGCGCGCATACTTTGCAACTTGGCTTTTTAAAGCTGATTCACGGCAGCAAACTAAGGGAACAAGCCGAAACGCTCGGCATTTGTTATTCCGAAAAGCCGCCTTATGAAATTAAAAGCAGTCAATGGCTCGGCATTGACTGCATAAAAGTATTGAAGCGTACCGAAGACGCATTACAGCACACTTATAACAAAAAGCGATTTTTGTCCGCAATAGAGTATGTTTTAACGGCTTCGCACCTGCGCCCGTTTGACTTTTTTTGCTCACTCGGCAGCTTTGTCACAGCGCATGGAATGAGCTTGAGCGATTACGCCGAAAGGTTTTACAGTCACTGTGTTTCTTTGCCTAATATAGACAGCGAAAAGCTAATCGACTGCATGACTTGTGACTGGCTCGGAATGGTTAAGGGGAACAATGCCCCTTTATTTATGCGGTTTAGGTTTGTTAAAGGGCGGGAAAACAGGAACGCAAAAGAGTTTGCCGAAAAAAAGCTCGGACGTAAAATAATGCGGTATGAGTCAACGCGCCTTAGTTCCGGGGAAATTGTGTTTGTGGATTCGGGTACGTGCGACCCGGTAACGGGATTGTACCGTGTTTATAAATTTATGGTTTAGAATGCTAAGCTATCTTTAGCATTGGCACCAAGAGGTTTTGGGGACTTTTGGGAAATTTTCGGTTAAAAGGGTTGATTTTCTATATAGTTTGTGGTACAATGGTATTTGTACAACTATATCTTGAAAGGTAAATTCAATATATGAGCAATTCAATTACGTTTGTTGACTTATTTTGCGGTATTGGCGGCATTCGGCTCGGCATGGAACGCGCCGGCTTTGAGTGCGTGCTTTCGTGTGATATAAATTCAGAGTGCAGAAAAACGTACTCGGAGAATTTCGGCGAATACCCGTTGGGGGACATTAAAGACATTTCTGAAAAAGCAATCCCAAATTATGATGTGCTATGTGCAGGATTCCCTTGTCAACCATTCAGTGCTTCGGGCAAGCAAAAAGGGTTTAACGACCATAGAGGAACTTTATTTTTTGATATATGTCGCATTATAGAGGAAACGCAACCTAAAGTTGTTTTGCTTGAAAATGTAAAAAACCTAATATACCACGACGGTAAACGAACCCTTACAGTCATACTTGAAAAACTTAGAGAGTTAGGGTATACCCCCGAATGGCGGTTGCTAAACGCTGTTGATTTCGGAGTACCGCAGAATCGCGAACGCATTATAATAATCGCTTCAAAAAATAAAAACTTTGATTTCAATATGGTAAATACAAAGAAGCGAACAGTTTTAGCTGATTTTCTCGATAAAAAAGGAAACTTTGAATTTTTGACCCCCGACGAATATACTCTCATTGAAAATCCCGTTACACAAAAGAAGTCGGGGCTACGCTTTGTTGGTTACAGAAATAAGAATATACGCAAAGCGGGGGTTCGACCGGGGACGGAACACCTTTCGAGGGTACACAGGCAAACAAATCGCATACATTCTGTAAATGGGTCTATCCCAACCCTTACATCACAAGAAACATCAGGTCGATATTTTATTATGCTCCCCGATAAGAGAGTCCGAAAGTTGACCCTCGACGAATGTTTCCGCATTATGGGTTTCCCAGAAACATTTAAACGCTTATCTGCACATACAGAACAATATAAGCAAATGGGTAATTCTGTATGTGTTCCTATGATAACTGCCGTCGCTGATTCAATAGCAAAGCAATACTTTAAAAAGGAGATTTATGTTTATGACACATACAGACTTATTGCAGCAAATTTATGATGAAGCCCTTAAAAAAGCGGCTGAACCCGAATTCGCCGCCGACGGATTAGCTGATGATGTCAAAAAGAACGTAGAATACATAGTTTTGCGTTCAGAGAGCAACAAAGCCGTGCTATCGGTTATTATCACGCTTTTGACGAGCAAGATACTTGAACCTACTCAAGATATAAGATACCACTATGCGAGAATGGAAAACGGTTTTTCCGCACGCAACATTGACACAAAATATGTCACTCCATTCATGAAAAGAGTGTCGTTTCCTGCTATGGCTGAATCGGGGTGGAAAACAAACACCCTCGCGATTGACTTGCCGTATGATTTAAACTATCCGGGTGTTATCCAACCTCAGAAAGTAAAGAACGTATTCCTTGAATTGGTAGACCAATTTCAAACGCAAGGCGCAAATCCAACCGATATTTTGCTGTATATATTTGTCTTACTTGCAAAACAACGCGATAATCTGCGTGTTGAGTTGGCGAAACCACACAACTTGTCTATTGTTGCGATTATCGCTTTGCTTGAAAAGCACTTTACTGCGAACTACAAGAACACTTCCGGTGCTTCACGCTTACCAACTTTGGCGATTTATGCCGCTTATCAATGTATGATGAAAGAGATTGCGCGTTATAAAGATAAGATGTTGTGTCCGCTTGAAAAACATCATTCTGCCGATGCTCGGTCAGGGCGTATTGGTGATATTGACGTGAATAATGATGATGACACCGCCTTTGAGGGAGTAGAAATCAAACACGGGATAGCTATAACACCAAGTCTTATAACCGATTCTTACGAGAAATTTAAAATCCACAACACGGACAGGTATTATTTGTTGACAACCGCCAATATGGAAAGTGCAGATTGGACAGCTATAAATGAAGAAGTGCAAAGAATAGCCCATATACACGGTTGCCAAGTTATTGTAAATGGTGTTTACGATACTTTGAAATACTACTTGCGCTTGCTTGACGATACTGCTGATTTTATTGACCATTATGTCGAGTGCATGAAAGCGGATACGACAATTAAGTTTCAACATAAGACTATGTGGAACGATATAGTGGGTGGGAAGATATAAATGCCAAAAGTAATGTTGCCGTAGAACGCTATAAATAAAGCATTCATCTAAAATGATAATAAAAGGAGACCAACTATGTTTAATAACATAAATTCAAATCAAAAACGGTTATTAGGAAAAGTTATTGAAAAAGCAAAGGACGGGTTTTTCACAACAAAAGAGAAGAGCAGAAGAGAGTTGCTCAACAATTTTTGTTGATTGAAGAATTGAAAAACGAATTGCAACAAAAATGCAGTGAAATTAAAAAATATAACTTGAAAGATTGATTTAAGAGGATATTCGTTCGGATTCTGTGGTTCGTGCGAATGCCGCCGGGAAACCTCGGGAGTGCAATCGATATTATTAAACAAGATAAAAAATCCAATTTAGTGAACTTGCATAAACGAATCCGCTAAAACGCAAGAAAAGTTTGTGCAAGTTCACACTTGACATATATTGAAAACTATGGTATCCTTAAAGCACCAATGTATACTAAAAGTGTGCTAAAATGACTTTGTTTGACAAAGAAATCAAAAAGAGGTTAGTTTTCGTGGAGGTCTAACAGCTCACAGGGCGGCGGCTTCTCCATCGAGCAGATGAGCTTAACAGGCTTTAGAACCTATCTTCATAAGCAAACGCACTGCTAAATCGGCGAATTTTCCGCCATACTGCGTTAATTTCCCCTCAAATATCAACGGATATTATCGTCAAAATTGCCTT
>WRLX01000041.1 GCA_009777415.1 Oscillospiraceae bacterium | reverse complement strand
TTATGTCCGCATACAAAGCAGTTAAATCATCAGTCCCCGCTTTTACGCTTTTTGCCGCATCAAGAGTAAGCTGGATTATGTTGTTAGGGAATCCCCCGCCCGGCAACTCCCGCGTGACAACCGTTTGAGTAAGTGCCGGCTGAGTCAATCCCGCCCCCGCATTGGCAGTAACATTCAAAGAAAGCGAACTGCTCAACGCACTTATCATACCGTCCTCCGACACTGCGATATAAGGACGCAGATTGTCGGGTATTGTTATTGTCGGCGAACCCGTCGCAGGATTATTAAACAAAACTGTCCCGCTTACTCCCCCGACATTGACTTGGAAAGAATAGTTCTCGCCGGCAACAGGCGTAAAGTTATACGCACTGACTGTAACCGAAGTCGGGTCACGCTCCGCCATTCCCGAGCCGAGAATTTGTGCCCCGTTAAAGGTTACGGGGATCGCCGACTGCGTGTCAATGGTGTATTCATCAAGGAACGTCATGCCCAATCCCGCATCAAGATAAGAAGTCCGCGAATCGGGGAACAATGTATAGTCGGAGTGTTGATTTACGGGTACTCCGTTATAAAGTACGACATCTCCCTCAATTTTATAGGGTTGAGAGCTGTTGTTGACTCCGCCGAAAATCCGTCTGTCGGCGATAACCAAGTTCATCAGTCTCACCATTTGGTCTGCCAAGTCCTCTATTTCCCGAGCAATAATCTGCTTATCGGTTTCGACATTAAAAGTCCCGTGGGCACCCGCAATCAGCTTTTCCTGAAGTGTTTGCATGATTCCCGAAACACCTCTCACCGCTTCCTCAGCCGAAGCATAGATTCCCGCAGCAGTTTCGAGATTTTTTTGGTAGGTTTCCACCTCTCTCATAGCTTTCCTGTTTTTAAGAGCTTTTGCCGCATCCAAAGGATTTTGGCTCGCCCTTGTGAACTTACGCTGACTGATAATCTTATTTTGCGAATCGTTATATCTCTTAAAATTTTGGTGCAATCCCCCGAGATACCGCCTATGCACCTGTGAATTAGTAATCCTCATACCCATTGCAATTTTACCCATGCCTTTCTGCACAAAGCGTGCCAATGATTATTTATTTAACGTGCTAATGATTATTTATTAAAGCCCGACACGTCCCATTCGGTTTATAATGGTGTCGAGTGCCTCATCCATTGTAGTCATAAGCCTTGCCGATGCATTAAACCATTTTTGATAGGTAAGCATATTAACGCCTTCCTCAGTTTCGGAAACGGCTGAAATAGAGTCGCGGTTATCAAGGAGCATACCTATAGTTTCCAGTGTCACCTTAAGTGAATTTTGTAAAAACTCAATTCCCTGCCCCATTCGGTCGCTCAAGAATTCCAAATAACCAAATACGCTTCCGCCGAAATCAAGTGCACGCCCCCAACTTCTGTGAGCTTCTAACGCCGCCACAAATCTGTGCAGGTTCGAGCCATCGAGATTCGCCCTGTGCCAATCGCCTTCATGAACGCCAATCGCAGTAATATCGCCGTCCTCCAACGCCTCCGCCAAAGTCTTGGGAGGTTCTAAGCCTACTGCTCCCACTTCATAGTAGATACCGGTGTCGGGGTCAAAAAACCTGTCACCCGCCGAATAAGAGGCAGAAGACGAATAGTCATCGGGTACATCTTCATCGCGGAAAATATTAATCTGTCTGATATTTCCCGAAAGGTAGTTAGACCTCACATCATCGTTTGCCGTGAAATTCGCTTCAACAATATAGTAAAGCCCTGTTTGCGGGTCTTTGAACACATTGCCCGCAGTGTAACTCGCACCCTCCGCATAGTCAGATATTGAACGCGCATGGAAAGTTTCGCCAATCATCATGACGTTATCCCACCATTCATCGGAAATACGTATATTCGCCGCAGTCACCCTCGCCCGCACAAACATAGGATTCCCATCGCTGTCGAACATTGGGTTGCCGTCTTCATCGCGCAACGGGATTTTGTTGCCGCTTGCATCAAGTGCGTCCCCGCCCCATATAAGATTCCTGTTCCACATTTGGTAATCGTTCAAGTGACCCTTGTTGACTTCGTTCATCAAGTCGGCAAAGCCTTCCGCAAATGCATCTAACGCCTGTAAGTAATACGGTATTCCGTACTCGGAATTTTGGTACGCACCGACTGCATACGGACCGTAGCCGTTCAGCATATCCATAAGCGCTTTTACTTCACCGCTTGACGGTCTGAATTCAACGCCGTTTGAGAAAGTAATCACTGCCGCGCCAAAGTCATCGTATTCGCGCATGACTAATTTTTGGGACTCTTGGTCGTCTATAATAGTTACGCCCGCCATTGTTACCCTTACCGAACCATTGACATTTCGGAACACCTCTATATTGCCGTATTCCGACAATTCGTCAAGAAGAAGATTCCTCTCGTCAATCATTTCAAGCGGTCCGTACTCGGAAACTCCCTGCCCTTTTGAAACTCTCCCCGCATCGAGTATATATTCGCCTGTAATCGCCTTGTTATATTCAACGATTTTGTCAATGAGATTGTTCGCGCCCGTTATTGAGCTTTCAAGCTCCACAAGATTGTTTTGCAAAAGCCTGTTTAAATCAATGCTGTGAGCTCGTAGCATTTTGCATATATTCTCGGCTTGATTCCTCACTAAGCTCGTCATTTCCAAAGCATCGGGTCTTTCAAGCGAAACCTGTTGCAATGCCGATTTAAGGTTATGGAATGAGTCAAGCAACGAAACATTGTTTATAGCATCAAGAGTAGTCTCGATTTCGAGCATAATGCCGAGCTTTGTGTCGTATTCCTTGGCAACGGGTGCCATATCGCGGTATCTCTTATCAAGATAGTCGTTACGTATTTGCGAAACACCAAAAGCCGTCACACCTTGCCCCGCAAGTGACAGCTTAGACAGACGGGTCTGCCAAAAAGTGAACGAGCTTATGCTTAACGATGAAACGTCAACACGTTGGCGCGTAAACCCGGGAGTTTTCTCGTTAGCTATGTTATGCCCCACTATATCCAAAGATTTTTGTGCCATTTGAAGGGTTCTTTTTTGAACCTCCATTCCCATAAATGATGAACGCATATATCCTACTACTCCTTACTAAAGTTTTTCTACATTTTACCTATTATATCGCCTTCGGGGTCGGTTATGCGGAGTTTTGAACCCGCCGCGCCGTAGAATGACGGTCCGGCAATCCCCTGTTGCTTCAAATGCTCTTCCGCAACTTCTAATTTCTTCTCGATTGTTTCAAGGATTTCTCCGTTAAGAGTTCTTATTTTATCAATTGAGCTTTCTATACCGATACATTCAAGTTTAAATTTGCCTTTATAATCATTCGGCATAAGTTCCAAAAGCTTCGTGGACGAATAATCAGAAAACCCCAACCTGCTCAAAAGCTCCAACCGTTTATTTTCAAGGGAATTCCCCGCCATAGAAAATTTCTGTTCCTCTTGAAGCGAATCGTGCAACCAAACCAAATCATCGGCAAGTACCTTTTGCATTTTCAGATTCAAAAATTTTACCACCTCTGCAAAATGCTCGTTATATTTTTCCAAAAAGCCTATAATCTGAGTCGCTTGTTCAACCCCCATTATTTTACCCTTGCCCTTTCTGAACGGTATTTCGCTGCAAGCCTCGTTTTCCGCGCTTACCGGAATTTACTTTCAAACTTTTTACCCTTGCCCTTTCTGAACGGTATTTCGCTGCAAGCCTCGTTTTCCGCGTTTACCGAGATTTACTTTCAAACTTTTACCCTTGCCCTTTCTTTTACCATTTATAGCTTGCCAATTATTGATTGAGCAATTTTTTCAGCGGACACAGGGCAAGTCCCCGCTTCATATTGTGCCTGAAGAAAGCGGATTTTTGTTATATCGGCATCGTCATTCAACTTCCCGGCAATAGCGGACTTAGCCAAATTAATCGCCTGCGAAAAGTCAATCTCAACCGTGTCAAAGTTCCCATCCTGCTTTTTTTCAAGCGCGGCAGAGTCGGAAGCGTTTGATTTCTTTATTGTTTTATAGGAATTGATAGCGTTGCCGGTAATTTTGTTAAGGTTGTTAATCATGGATAGTCACTCCTTTCTCAATAAGCTGCTCTTAGAACCTGTCTTCACAAGCGACGCGCTGATAAGTCGAGCGATATTTTTTTGTCAGACAAGGCAAATTTTTTTCGTAATGCTTTGTGCATTGCGGAAAATTTTAACGCAGTATGGCGGAAAGCCCTCAAGGGCGGGCTTTGCCCGCTCAACGGGCATAATTCGCCGATTTAGCGGTGCGTTTGCTTGTGAAGACAGGTTCTTAATCTTTACAAAAGCCTTACATACGTTATATCGTCACGCTTTTGCAAAACTTTAGCAAAATTTTAAAAATTTTATAAAAAATTTTTTCACTTACTCAGAATCCCCTTAAAGCTATTGTACAAGCGCAATGCGAACCTATCCCTTTGCCCGATAAACCAAGCCCCTCCTCAGTCGTCGCCTTGATGCTGACCCTTTCTGCCGGAATTTTACATATTCTTGAAATATTTTCCTTCATTTTGGGAATATATTCCGCTAAACGCGGCTTATCTGCAACAATAACCGTGTCGATGTTGCCGACTTCAAAACCGCGACTATTCAGTAAATCAATGACTTTTTCAAGCAAAAGGCAACTGTCAATATCTTTATATTGCGGCTCTGACGGGGGGAAATGCACACCTATATCGCCTAATGCAGCCGCTCCGAGTAGCGCATCCATCACCGCATGAATAAGGACATCCGCGTCGGAAACGCCTTCAAGTCCTTTTTCATAGTCAATCAAGACCCCGCCGAGCACAAGCTTTCTCCCTGGATTCTCGTCGAATCTGTGAACGTCATAACCGATACCAATTCTAAACATAATGTACACCTCTGTCACCATTATATACTGTCAAACGACAATTGTCAACTTTCTATGTCAAGTGTTCCGTCTAAAACATTTTTATTGTCGGCTAAGAAATGCTGCAACAGCAAAATTGATGCCGTGCATTCCTCGATAAATCTGTCGGTATCATCGGTATTTGCAACGGAGGCCACTCTTGAGAGCGAAATTGACACATCGGCGGCAACAGTCAAGTCTGCTAAAACATAACTGCTCCGCTTAGTAAGCCCCCGCCATTCACTCCAAGCTGAATGGGCGTGTTCTGCCGAGGCGGCGAAATCTCCGTTCTTGCGGCTTTCGGAAGCTTGATTCAAATGCTCTATTGTTCGATTAATCGCGTTTGATACATAAATTTGGCAGGACAATGAATACACAACCACAAACACGAACAATACCGTACAAAAATATATTCTTTTCACGTTGTTTTATCACCGCGCTTAAACATAACCGCCACGAGCAACGACATAATCATTACTGCTTCAAGCCCTGCCGCCGATGCGCCGAGTCCGCCCGTGAACGCCCCGAGAAGTCCGTTCGCTTCAACACTCCGCCTTACCCCGTCCGCTATCAGGTATCCAAACCCCGTAAGCGGGACTGTTGCACCCGCACCCGCAAATTCCACCAACGGTCTGTACCAACCTATTGCGGTCAAAAATACGCCCGCGACTACAAAAATCACGAGGATTCTCGCAGGCGAAAGCTTTGTATAATCAATCAGCACCTGCCCAATAAGGCAGATTGCCCCCCCTACCAAAAAAGCCCATAAATAGTCCATGTCTTTCTCCTATATTTTTACAATTTTTGTGTTAAGATGCTGTGTTAAATCTTTACATTGTGTTAAACTCCGATGTGCAATGCGTGTGCGATTCCGGGAATGCTCTCGCCCTGTTGAGTTACTGTCGGCGACATCAGTGCACCCGTTGCGGTAAAAAGAATGTTTTGCAGTTTTCCGCCCGCAATTTGCCGTAGGAAATACCCGCACAATACGCTCGCCGCACAACCACAGCCCGAGCCGCCCGCATGAACATCCTGCTTTTCAAAATCGTACAGCATTAACCCGCAATCCCTGTGCTTTTTTTTAATGTTGATTTTGTCCTTGTCAAATAAGTCGTACAATACCTCGCTACCCACCATTCCCAAGTCCCCTGTGACAATATGGTCGAAATCGTCTATTGTTTTAGCGGTATTTGACAGGTGTGTTGAGATTGTGTCGTATGCCGCGCCTGCCATTGCGGCACCCATATTAATGGGGTTATGTGATTATAGTGTTTAAAAATTCCCCCTTGCCTTAATGAAAGACAAAAGGGGGTCATCTCAATTTAATCAGTTGCTAAACCTCCTTCGGCGCATCCCGAAACAAAGGGCAATCCTTAGACCTATACTGCATCGGGCAATCCCGCCATCCACAATGAACTGCATACTTAATAGGCTTTTCCAGTGTCCGGTCTATCAAGCGCGCAGTGTAAAAAATATCAACAACTAATACTTCGTTTACCACGTTGCAAAAGTCGGTTCTTGTTGTTTTTACCATATTGTTTGTTCCTCAATCACAAAACAATCGCAGTGTAAACAAATATTAAGAATTAGTCTGTCTTTCGAATATCTCAACTAATCGGATAACTTCGCTGCCGAATTTCAATTTTTCAACGGTTGATTCCAACTTTTGGACTCGCGGATGTAAATCGGTCCGGGTTTCGGCGAGCAGATTAATTTTGGGCATAAGGTCAGCTTCGAGTAATACAACACCCTCGCGTGTTTCTCGTGCAATTTTTTCGAAAGAGTTAAATTGGGTGCGGAGTTCGACCTGTTCTTTCCTCATTTCCTTTTGCCCCTGCTCAAGTGTGTCAAGGCGGGTGTTAATTTCCTCTTGACCTTGCTTTAGGGCATTAATATCCCCTCTCATTTCCTTAACATCGCCTTGGAGTTGGTTAAGTCCGCCTAAAATTTGGTGCAAAATTCGATTTTCCATGCGTAAATACGATCATTTCATTGTAAATGTAAATATAAGAAGATAATACCATATATTTTACGGCTTGTCAATACTCAAATAATTTACCGCACCAATCACCATTGCCATTGCAACCACGGGTAAGCAAATGACACATAGCGTGCAATGTTATCAAAAGTCATATCGGGCGGTGAAGATAAAGCCGAAGCTTCAAAACCTATTCTATCACCTTGTGATATATTTTCCATGAGCGTGGTTGACAGCACTCCAACGGGGTTATCATTAAAATCATATAAGAGTATGGCTATTGTTACCGATGATTGTTCTTCATCGGTCGCATTTTCAACCCGACCACGTACTCCGATACCCCAAATATCATCTTCTGTAAACTCAATGTCAGAAACTTCAAGGCGAACATTGTTAATTGTGGCAAGCTTAGCATCGACACGAGGCAATATCACAACATCTATAGCACTGTTGGTATCAGCGAGAGTTGTATTTTCGTAATAAAAAGCACTTTCGCCAGGTTCAATCATCGTTGGATAAACTGATACAAGCGTACTGCTTGAAACAAGCTTGCCATCTAAATCTTCTAAATCGTACGCACCGGGTTCTAAATATAGTGCAGTCGCACCAATATTTTTAACCTCAAAAATTGCCGAAACCCAAACTGTGCCAATACTATCCACATAAGTTGTGGCATTTTGATAAGCTATTTCATATTCAACTTCATTATTATTGGCTTGGTTTCCGGTAATTTGTCCTTGATTTTGACTCGTGGCAATGGGTTTATCGTCTTTCACTAACGGCACAATAAATACAAAAATCACAACAATAAACAATAATACGACAAAAATTATTGCTGAAACAGCAATAATAGTAGCTACTTTGGAATATTTCGGTTTTTCTTCTATTATTTCACTTTTCCTTTGTGTTAATTTCTCATCTTGATTGTGCGATTGTGCGACAATCAATAATTTTCGGTTTAGTAACAGAAAACCAATCCCGCTTAGGATTGCAGTAATTGAACCAATCCCCGCCGCAATTCCTATGTCACCGAACATCATAGCACTAAGAGCTAACCCTATTGCCCCCAAAATAGTTAGTAATATTCCTATCGCTTTCATTTTCTTAAAAACCTTTCTTATGCTTTTTTGTACCAACCCAACCGCACATATCTAAGGTATCCCCATGTTGGTTTGTCACCTCTCAAGAGCATACTTTACAATAGCCCTCTGTCCTCCCCGCGGCAATAGCCTCTTCTTCCGTTCCGCTGTAATAGAATTCGCCCAGTGTTCGACAACCCGAATATTTATGGATTTTAGTACCCGTTTCACCCCAGTATACAACACCTGCTTGCGCTTGTGCTTGTTCTTCCCACGGACGCTCTATCGGCGGCTGTTCTACCGGAGGTTGCTCTACCGGGTAAGGTTCTATAACTTCAATAGGCGGGTCATGAATTACAACTTCTTCTGTCTCCGGTGGTTCGGTATCTTCGATTATCGCTTCTGCGGTCAGCGTTGTTTCTGTGGTCTCTACCATGTTTTCCGTAACGATGATATTCGCTTCTTCGGTTATGCCTATTTCAGAGTTTGCCACTCGTGTTCGCCCTGCTCCACTATCTGACTCACCTCTAAACAACCCCGGCAACGACATCAAAACAAAAAAAGCTGTTATTACCCATTTTAATGTTTTGTTCCACGGAGTCCGTTTCCACATTAAGTATAACCCGACCGGAAAAAATAGAATTAACCAAATAACACAAGTTGAGTTTCTAACACAATTAATAGTCATTTTTGTGTCCTTTCTTACGCTTCTTTGCGTAATACTCCATACGAAGTATCTTTTTTATATTTTCCGGAACTAAGTATATCGTCTGCATAATCAGCGATTTTTTCTTGTCCCTCCTCATTAACGCTACGATAGCAATCAATAAGTTTCGCCTCATCGGCGTCCAGCTTAACGCCGGGCGGAGTTATGTCAAATCCCAATAAGTAATCTGTAGTTACCCCGAAGTACTTTGCCAAAAGCCACAATTTTTCGATTGAAGGAATCTGACCACGTTGAATATTCGAGATGAAAGCCTTTCCTACTCCGCTTTCGGCAAGCGATTTTGCCCTCGAAATACTTTTTTTTTAGCTAAATCATCAATTTTTTCGATTAAAACATTTAAGTCCATAAAGTTCCCTTTTCTTCCTGTTGTACAATTTTAACAAAATTTTAGCATTGGTTTTGTGCAAGTATACAAATCGAACGTAATTAAAGATGTTTTCGATAAAAAACGCTTGACAAATATTTAATTAAAGATTGTAATATACTCAATACCAACAACAAAAACATTTTATCATGTTTTTTCTAAAAAGTCAAGAAAAATTTTACAAGGAGGCGAGGTTGTGTACGATGTGTACGATGACAACAACAACATTAAAAGCCGTTTAAGGGTTTTAGGTAAAAAGCAAGTTGATTTAATCAAGCCCATTCGAGCTAAAGGATTCAAGATTGACCCCTCAAGACTAAGCCAAGCGCTTCAAGGGCATTACGACTCTCCGGCATATCGCAAAATAGTCGAAACTGCCTATGATATTGTTGCGATGTGGGAACGTCAGAGGGAAGAGCTTGCATAAATTCCCAAATACGGGAAATAACTCTATATTATAAGGAAGGGCGTGTAAAAATGAAAACTACCAACAAAACCATCAAACCTATATATGTACCTTATAAAGGTAATGAACTGGTTTATGAGAATCTTGTAAGGCTATATTGCCAAATATACCAAAATAATGAGCCTACAGAAGTTAATAAAAACAGCACTACTCAATTGAAAGGTGTGGTCTCCCCATGAACCAACTAACATTCACCACCCCCGAAACCATAGCAGTTGATTTCGACGGCACACTATGCACAAACGCATTCCCGGACATAGGCGAGCCGAAACAACTCGTAATCGATTATGTAAAACGGCAGGCGGCAATCGGCGCGAAAATCATTCTGCACACCTCGCGAAAACGGAACGCGCCGTCTGCTCGATGAGGCGGTGCGGTGGTGCTGCGACCATGATGTGCCAATCTCGGCAGTGAACCGTAACCCGTGGAATCCATATAGCGATTTGTACGGGACTTGCGGAAAAGAACGCAAGCTCTTTGCCGATGTCTACATAGACGATAAGGCTCTTAACACAGCGGATATTGAAAAGAAAGGATTCAGATGTTGAAAAGGAGGTGATGCGCTTTGGCGACAACTTTAAAAAAACAATATGGGCTATATATCCACCCGGAAGTACTACATTCGGAACGCTGTGCGATGCTCACGTTCCTTGACAAAAATGTGCTTTCGTATATCGTGAATTTCACAACCAATGGTAAATATAATCATTGTTTCGCCAAAAACGAAACCATTGCCAAACAGCTTAAATGCGCTAAAAATACCGTTTCGCGCATTGTAAATAAACTCGTAAAAACCGGATTTGTTGAGTTTATCAGGTTCAACGGTCGAAGCCGATTGTGCAGGTCTATAGGATTTGAGTCAGCTAAACCCGAGAATGAGCCTCCGCCTGTTGAACTCGACGATGAGTTCTGCGATGATGTAAACTCACCCGAGTTTAAATACACCAAGCCGATTCGTTTTATCGCAACCGCTTGCGATAATGAATTCTCCGACACCGAAATGCGTATGTTGGTGAAAGAATTGCCCCATTTCGGAACGCTCGGCGATAAACTCGACTCCCAACGCTACGACTACTTAAACGACATTTATTTACGATTTAAAAGGCACACCGAGAACAATCTTGTCACAAGACGGTTTGAATATTTTATGAGCATGGTAAAAAACGAGTGACAGACTGTAAAACTGATGTTCGGGCTTCCATAATTTAAAACAATCCGAGTGAAAATTCACGCCGGATTATTCCTGTTTTTGAAAACGTGAAAATTAAAATTCCGCCTTGATGAGAGCGGGATTTTTTGGTTTATTTCAACATTTTCAACATCGTAATTGATTACAGGGCTTGTCAAATAATCGCATTGTTTACCCTGCATGAACAGCTTGTGTTTTTTGGTCAAATATATTGATTTGGGCGGGTTAATAATGTGTTTCATGAGGTTGAACAAAAGGAGTTGCTTGTTACCTTATTATATAATCTAAGCAAAAAAAGAGTGTTTTATTCATTCTCATTTCCTATCATTAAGGGCGGCGCAGCCGCCAAAAGGTAGCCTGCGGGCGGGTCTCCGCTCGGCGGGGCTGAAACCGCCCTCGGGGCGGGGTTTTGGAATAATGTAGTGATTTTATACTACTTGCGAGTTACAATGCAGTTTGCGAGCCTGTCAGCGGCTGAATTTAGTACGTTACTGTTTATAGCAGACACGGGAAAGGTCGGGGTGACAAAAAGCAGCAGTTTTCCGCGCGGAGGCTTTCTTGCTTTGAGCGTTGAATAAAATATTTTTTCTGAAAAAGGTATTGACAATGACAAATATGTATGTTACAATACTTACAATGTATGTTGATGAGGAGGTTTTTAGAATGGCGAATCATACGACTATTCGGTTGGAAGCCGAAAAGAAAGAGGAGTTTGCAAAGCTATGTGAAAATATGGGGCTTACTGTTTCCGGCGCGATTAACCTGTTTGTAACAAAAGTTTTGCAATGCAGACGCATTCCGTTTGATGTTACTGCCGATGGAGACCCGTTTTACTCAAATTTAAACCAGAGTATTTTATTAAGGTCTATAGAGGAACTTAATCGCGGAGAGGGGAAAACATATGATGATGTCAGTGAAGTTTTCGCCAATCGCTCTTGACGAGTTTTTTTATCTTGCCGAACGAGAAAAGCGTGTATGAAACAAACACAGTTGAGATTTCTAAGTGCTACACCCACTATGGAGATAAATAAACACCACTCCCCCTCCTAAAGGGGGATTCCCATTCTAATTATACATATTTCACAAAAAACATCGAAAAACTTTGTGCAACATTCCCTGTTGACTTTCGCAAACAAAAGTGCTATAATGAAACAAATAATTTTATTAAGTAAAGTGATAAAGTGGTAAAGTGTTAAATTATTAAAGTCAATGGAGAACTCATTCATGCCTCGTGAATTTGCGAAAAAATTCTACCAATCGGCGAAATGGCGTAAATGCCGCGGCGATTATGTCAAGTCACGACAACTCACTGACGGAGGATTGTGCGAAATTTGCCGCCACCGTCCCGGAGAGGAAGTCCATCATGTGAAAGAGTTGACGGCAGAAAATATCGCCGACCCGCGCATTGCGTTGAACTCCGATAATTTAAAATTTATTTGCCGTGAGTGCCATTTCAGAACTCGCGATGACAACTTCGGGAGGTTTATGCCGCAGTTTGAAACGACTGTCGGCGCGTATTTTGACTTCGGCAACTCCGCGCCGGTTCTCAAACAGCAGAAAATTTACTTAGTTTACGGCGCGCCGTTTTCGGGCAAGTCGGAATACGTCAAAAAGCGCATGAAATACGGCGATTTTGTGATTAATATTGAGTCATTGTTTGAGGTTTTGGGTGGCTGCCGTTACAATTTCCCGCAGGCTTTGTTTGGGAATGTTTGCGACATTCGGGATTTTGTTTATGAAAAAATCAGCCGCGGCGAGATTAACGCAAAGACGATATGGGTGGTTGAGTCGCTTCCGGAGAAGAAAAAACGCGAGAACAGAGCGAAGCAATTAAAGGCGGAGTTAGTGTTTGTTGAGTCAGCCCGTGACGAGTGTATAGCGCGGGTTTACAAATCAAAAAAGTGCAAAGACAAGGACAAGTTTTTGAGGTTTGTTTCACAATGGTTTGAAAAATTTACATGAGAATTTTATTGAACTCCCCCTATAAAATTCTGTTTTTTGTAATTTTGAATCAACCGCGGCATGGAGTCTCCTGTGTGTTTTTTGTGAAATTTATAGGGGGTGGGGTAGGAGTAAATATGGCAGTAAAGAAGAATTCGAGCGAGGCGGGAAAACCCGCTAAAATAAGGCGTGAGGAAAAACGGTTAAGCGGAATATTCGCGGAAATTGATGCAAATATGTTGCAGATTTTATCGCCTTTAATCCAAAACTCGGCATATATAACGGTAACGATTGACGAACTTCAGTCGATTATCAACAAAACCGGATATGTTGTTAAGTATGATAATGGCGGCGGTCAGAGCGGTCTCAAAGAGAGTGTCCATGTGAAAATGCACAAGGATTATTCCAAGCTGCAAAAAGAGAATCTGAAATGTCTTGCCGGGTATGTCCCGAGAGCGAGGCAGAAGGATACTTTGTTGGCGGCTATGCGTAAGTCATAAATAATGAACTATATTCAAAAATACCACAACAAAAGCAACGCCGGGGAACTCAACGTCGGCAAATACATCTTCCGGTTATACAATAAAATCATTGCCGGAATCCAAAGCGGATTATACACTTTTGATGCTTCAAAAGCTGAAAAAGCGATTATGTTTATAGAGAATTATTGTCGGCATTCAAAAGGCAGGAATGATTTACTCAAACTTGAGTTATGGCAAAAAGCTTTTTTGTCAATCATGTTCGGGATAGTTGACAAAAACGGATTGCGTTGGTTTCGGGAAGTCTTTGTTATCATCGGGCGTAAAAACGGAAAAAGTCTGGTTGCGGCTGCGATTATGGCTTACATGGCTTTTGTCGGCGGCGAATACGGCGCGGAAATTTATTGTGTTGCTACTAAAAAAGAGCAAGCTAAAATTGTCTATGATTGTTTTACGGAGATGATTCGGGGTGACGATGAACTTTCGGAGCTTGTGAAATTCCGCAAAGAATTTCTGCGGATTCCCGAGAGCAATATTTTGGTTAAACCGCTTCCGGCGACTCCCGAAAGTTTCGATGGGCTTAATCCCGAACTTGTTATTTGCGATGAGGTGGCGGCATGGCGCAGCGAAAACGGCATCAAACAATACGAGGTTTTGAAATCAGCGCAGGGAGCGAGAAATCAGCCGCTTATTTTGAGCATTACAACTGCCGGGTATGAGTCGGGAAGTCTCTATGACGAGCTGTTCAAACGAGGGACACAGTTTCTCAACGGCGACACTCGCGAAAATCGGTTACTGCCTGTGTTTTACACGATTGACGATGAGTTG
>WRLX01000040.1 GCA_009777415.1 Oscillospiraceae bacterium | reverse complement strand
TAATTACATGAACGTATTACAAACATCGTCAAGCGGACTGCTCGGCGGCAAAGCCTCCGACACCTCCGCCCTTGTTTTACAAACATCGTCAAGCGGACTGCTCGGCGGCAAAGCCTCCGACACCTCCGCCCTTGTTTTACAAACATCGTCAAGCGGACTGCTCGGCGGCAAAGCCTCCGACACCTCTGCCCTTGTTTTACAAACACGTAACATCACCAAGTGTTACGGCAAGACCGCCGCCGTTGACAATGTAAGCCTGTCGATTCGCAAGGGCGACATCTACGGGCTGATTGGCAGGAACGGTGCGGGGAAAACTACGCTGATGCGAATGATTACCGCGCTGACTTTCCCGAACAGCGGCGAACTTGAGCTTTTCGGAAAGACTTCCGAGACAGGGTTGAACGAGTCCCGTAAGCGCATGGGGAGCGTGGTGGAAATGCCCGCGCTTTACCCCAACTTGACGGCTGTGCAAAACCTCGAATACTATCGCATTTTGCGAGGAATTCCCGACAAAAGTGTGATTCAAAGAACACTCGAGACCGTCAACCTCACAGATACAGGCAAGAAGAAATTCAAGAATTTTTCACTTGGCATGAAGCAAAGACTGGGGCTTGCATTAGCACTGCTGGGTAACCCCGATTTTATCATTCTTGATGAGCCGATTAACGGGCTTGACCCAATGGGCATTGTCGAAATGCGGGAGACGATTAAAAAGTTGAACACCGAAAACAACATTACTTTCATGATTTCCAGCCATATTCTAAGCGAATTGTCGCTGATTGCCACGCGCTACGGAATTATCGAGAAGGGTAGGCTGATTAAGGAATTAACCGCCGCCGAATTGCAGGAGCAGTGTCAACAGTGCCTATCGGTGAAAGTGGACGACACTGCGAAAGCGGCGACAATCCTCGAGACCGTGCTTGGAGTCAAGAAGTATAAGGTTGTCGGCGGTGATGAGCTTCGCATTTATGACAATTTCGATGACACGGCTGAGGTGACGTATCAGCTTAACGCCAATGGCGTACGTGTGTCCGGAGTTACGGTTGTGGGCGATAATCTTGAGGAGTATTTCGTGTCGTTGGTTGAAGGGCAAACAAGAGCCGTTCATAGGCTTGACGATGAAGGGGGGCATAACAATGCGTAACATCATGAGAGCAGATTTGTACCGCATTTTCCATAGCAAAGGTGTGTATATTGCAATTGCGGTGTTTTTAGCAATGACCGTATTGCAAGTATTTTTCCCCGATGGTCAAATGGGCATAATGGTGGCAACCGAAACTTATACTACTATCCAAAACGAGGACGGAACATGGGAGGTGATTGCGCCTGAAAAGCCACTCATGACAGGAAAGACGATGCCATTTAAACTCGCCGAAACCACAGATAACTTGATTTTTTTCTTGCTGCCGTTCATCGTGTTTATTGCAACCGCAGATTTTTCACATGGTGCAGTTAAGAATCTTATTTCAAGCGGCATTTCAAGAAAAAAATACTTTTTGGCAAAGTTAGTCCTACTGAGCTTAACGTGTATAGTAATTATGCTGTTGTATGTGCTTATTTCCATTGTTCTTGCCACAATTTTGCGTGGATTCGGCGGCGATTTCAGCATGGATTTTATCGGTAGCTTGGCAGAGGTTTATTTGCCGCAATTCTATCTTTTATATGCGTTTGTTTGTGTAGGTTTCTTTTTGGGTTTCGCATTCAGAAGCACTGCAATGCTAAACACCGTTTATATCGCTTTTGCTTTATTACCGTCACTTGTTTTTTCGGTACTCGCCTTTAACAATCCTCAATTAGAGGTGCTGTTTAAATATATTATACCTCTCGGTATTAAAACATTTGCGTTTGAACAAAAAATAACCGGAATGCCTTCAGCGGATTTAACACACTCGATTCTTTTAGGCGGAACGTATATTTTTGTCTGCGTAATCGGCGGATTCCTACTGTTCAGAAAGGCAGAGATTAAGTAATGTTTTTCCTTAAACACGACATTCAGAGCCTTAACAAACAACTCGAATCAATCAAGTCAACCGACACCAACGCTCGACTTACTACATCGACTTCCGACAAGGACATTACCGAGTTGTGCAACAGCATGAACGCCGTTTTGGACGAACGGCGTGAGGCTGTTACCCGGGTGCAATTGCGAAATACCGAATTTAAACGAGCAATGACCAACATTTCCCACGATTTACGTACACCTCTGACTTCCGCAATCGGGTATTTGCAGATGGCACGAGAAAGCGGCAGTCATGAGCATTTGGGGCTTGTGGAGGAGCGGTTGAAGTCGCTGACAACGCTTATGAACTCGCTGTTCGAGTACACAAAAATCATTGAGGGGCGATTGGAATATAATCCCGAAAAGGTGTCATTGTGCGACATTCTGCGTGATGTAATCGCGCAGTTTTACGGAGATTTCACCGCAAAAGGATTCGAGGTGAGCCTTGACATTCCCGATGAGCCTGTTTATGCAATTTGCGATAAATCGGCGGCTGAACGGGTGGTGCAGAATCTTGTCAAGAACGCGCTTGAACATGGTTATAAGCGGTTTGAAATTGTGTTGCGTGACTCCGAGATTGTGTTCAGGAATACGGTTCGCGACATTGACAGCCTTGATGTAGGACTTATGTTTGAGAGGTTCTACACTGCCGATTTGTCGCGAACAAGTGGGAATACGGGGTTGGGGCTTGCGATTGTGAAAGAGTTGGTTGAAGCTATGGGGTGGAAGATTACGGTGGTGAAGAGCGGGGATATTATATCTTGCGTTTTATCTTGTTAAGCGCGCCTTTTTCTAAGCGGGACACTTGTGCTTGGCTTATCCCTATCTCCTGCGCCACCTCCACTTGAGTCTTGCCTTGGAAAAACCTTAAATTCAGTATCCGCTTTTCCCTCTGACCGAGGTTTTCAATCGCTTCTTTCAGGGCAATTTCATCGAGCCAATTATTATCATCGTTGTTGTCACCTATTTGGTCCATTACATATATAGTGTCCCCCGACTCCGAAAAAACCGGCTCATACAAGGACAATGGCTCACTTATTGCCTCAAGCGCGAGGACTACATCTTCGCGTTTCGCATCAATTTCTTTGGCGATTTCTTCTACGTTTGGCTCACGTGATTTTTCGTTTGTAAGCTTCTCCTTCGCCTGCATTGCGCGATAGGCTAAATCACGCAGAGAACGCGATACGCGGACTTGATTGTTGTCGCGTAGATAGCGTTTTACTTCGCCCAATATCATCGGGACTGCGTAAGTGCTGAACTTAACATCAAGCGTGATGTCGAAATTATCAATCGCCTTAATCAAGCCGATACAGCCGACTTGGAACAAGTCGTCCGGGTTTTCACCGCGTCCGGCAAAACGCTGAATAACGCTCAAAACAAGGCGGAGATTCCCGTTAATCAGCTCTTCGCGGGCGTTCATGTCACCGTCTTTTATCAATTTTAAAAGCCGCGTCTTTTCGGCTTCCTTCAACACCTTTAAATTAGCCGTATTAACGCCGCTTATTTCAACTTTATTATAATACATAAACACCCCCAACGACAAAAACTTAACATTAAAAGTATTGTCACAAGGGGTGTTTTTATACAAATTTTACAAAGTGAAAAATTGGAAATTGTTGTTTGAGCCTCCCGCACAAAGTCCCCGGGGGAATCCCCCGAAATCCAATCAACAATTTCCGACAATTTCACAAAAAAATACTTGACACCCCCAAAAAATTATGCTACAATAAAAATAAATTTTCAAAAAAGGTTTATAAATAAAAGTTTGAAAGTAAATCCGCGTAAATGCGGAAAACGAAACTTTCGAACAGCACATTTGTGCAGAAAGGGTAAAATGAAACAAATTAACAAAATCACGGCAATCGTACTTACAATTGCGATTATTCTCGGAGGAACTCCGATGTTTTCGCCAAGTGCTTCCGCTCAATCCGGGTGGAGCTTCGATAGCAACACAGGCACACTGACAATCGAAACAAACGAGGGTTCAACCGCATGGCGAACCGGATTAGGTGACATAATGTATGACATCGTGAAACACCTTGTCATCAATGCTGATGTTGCCGAAATTGGTGTCAATGCATTCAGATATGTTTACGACCTCGAAACAATCCGGTTCAAAGGCAATAATATGCCGGATTTCGCAAGCTCGCCGCGTTTTGAAGATTCATACGAACTCAAAGTTGTATACGTCCCCGATGAACATAAGGACAATTTTCCTGCATTTTACAACATGAGTAACACTGATGATGACATAAAAGTCGGTGTCCACAGCGGTGACGGCTGGGAATTCTTTCCCGATACAGGCACGCTCGTAATCACGGAGAATGACGCAATCTGGCGTGAAAACGACCCCAATAACCCAAACCAAAGTATCGCGTTCAACGACGGAGTCCCTATCGGCGACTTCAATTTGAACGATGTAAAAACCGTCATAGTAGAGGACGGTGTTACAAGCATATTTAACTTAAGCTCATTTGGGAATTTAAGAGAACTCACGAAAGTAACACTCCCCGATGGTCTTGTCGGTATTACCCAGAAAATGTTTTATGTCTCTACAAAATTAACGGAAATCACAATCCCCGACAGTGTTACGTATATATCACTCAATGCTTTCCAAAACACAGCCTTAACCTATGTTACAATTCCGGCTAATGTTGAAGAGATATTTGATAGAGCGTTTGCGGGTTGCAAGGAACTTGAAACAGTCACGTTTATGGGTTCGGTGCCTAAGTTTCTTCGCGCCGGCAGCGGTGGTCAACCTATGGATGCGAGCGTTAGTCTTTTCATAGAATCAAACAAACTCCATACAATCTACGTGCCTGTGGGGCAAGTAGCTGCATACAAAGCGGGATTGGACGGGCTTATACCCAATACAGTCAGAATCATCAATGCAGAGGGCGAGGGGTGGACTTTTGCGGACGGCACACTCACAATCACTCACGATAATGCTGTGAATTATGACCACGCTCAATTTTGGCAGACTGCCAAAGGCGAAGCTTTCACAAAAAACGATGTAGAAACAATCATCATCGGCGATGAGGTCACAACGATAACCTTAAACTCTCTTTCGCAACTCGGCAATTTAACTAAGGTTGAGTTTGGCGAAAACACAAAAGTCACAAAAATAGAATCGAATGTATTTTGGGGTGCAAACAGATTAACCGAAATCACGCTGCCGAAAACTCTTGAGAGTTTTGGCACTGACGTGTTTACACACTGTCCGGCTTTGACTGCGATACACATCAGCGAGGAAAGCACTCACTTTGCCTCTGTTGACGGAGTATTGTTCAATAAAGCTAAAACCGCGATTCGTGCATATCCGCTCGGTAAAACAGCTACAAGCTACACAGTCCCCGATACTGTTACAGAGATTTACTCTACTGCGTTCAGAGGGAACATAACATTAACCGGGATTATACTTCCGAGCGGTCTTGCATCGGTAATGACCTCTGCATTTAGGGATATGAAACTTGAATCCATTATGTTCAAGGGGGAAGTTCCGCCGGAGTTCAATGAATTTGCTTTTTTCGACATCGACACAATTAAAACTATATTCACCCCACGCGGTACGGAAGAAGATTACAGAACAGCTTTAGCCGTTACAGACTTGGATTTGGACGAAATAGACTTCCATTATACCAGCGATTTCAATGACTTAGGCAATTGGTATTTCGAAAAGGACACCGGAACTCTTATAGTCACGTCCGACAAGGGGACTACGTCGTGGAGAACGGGCAGAGGCTCTGATTTCACGCTCGCTGATGTAAAACACGTAATCGTCGGGGATGATGTTACTATAATAGGTGAGAGTGCGTTTGCAGACTGCTGGTTCTTAGAAAGTGCGGAAATCGGCAAAAACGTTATTACACTGAATGATTATGCGTTTTCAATGTGTATGAGTTTGACGGACATTATAATCCCCGAAAGTGTCGTCAGACTAAGAAACTATGTGTTTGACCGTTGTATAAACCTCCGAACGGTCATGATTCAAAATGGTGACGGAAGTGTAGGACTTACCACCACTACATTTGCGAACACACCTTCACTCCGGACTGTGCTTGTTTCTAACCGCTATCTCACATCCTATAGAAACTATTTATACAATAATATTATTCCCCAAACTGTTGAAGTAATCGGGTTCGGGTATTTCGAGAGTAACGACCCGGGTTGGAGGTTCTACCCGGACAATTTCCACACAGACAACGGATTTGAAGAAGGCACTCTCATAGTCTATACCAACGCAGGTACAACTTCATGGCGTAACTCCCCGCACTTTGAACTGACAGACGTGCTTACGGTCATAGTCGAGGACGGTGTCACGGAACTCGGAAGCAGTTCGTTCCTGAACTGCACGAACCTTAAACAGGTATCACTTCTCGAAGGGTTGACCTCAATAGGTGCAAGCGCTTTCAACAATTGTTCGAAAATCACGGAAATCGTGTTACCCGAAAGCCTTGAAACCATTGGTGGTTCTGCGTTCGTTATAACATATATCAAGGAGATTACATTCCCCGAAAACGTCACGTCAATCGGCAATAACGCGTTAATGATAGACACCCTTGAAACAATCACTTTTGAGGGGGCAACTCCGCCGAACCTTCACACAAGCTTTTATTACCCCACATTCGGCCTTCTCCTCAAAACCATATACATTCCGTATGGTTCAAAAGAAGCGTATACCGAAGCTTTGAGCAATACGAGAGTTGACAGTGCCAACAAAACAATCCTTGACATTGCAGAGTTGCGTTACATTTCCGACTTTAACGGCCCAGGCTGGGACTTTTGGACTGACACAGGGTTGCTTGTCTTAACAAAAGATGCGGGTGTAAACGGTTGGCGTTCTGCCATAGAAGCGGAATCTTTCAAAGCTGTCGATGTTAAAGAAGTAATCATCGAGGACAGTGTTAAGAAAATCGGTGACGGTACTGCAGCCGCACCATTCGCAGGTTGTACATCAATAACCGAACTCACAATCCCTGCAAGTGTTACAGATTTAGAGCATAATGCGTTTTCCGGAGTCAAAACTTTAATTTTTGAGGGTACTGTGCCTAACTCAACAGGCAAGAGCAATGTTTACGGCGGTGTTGAGGAAATCAGAGTACAGAATAACCTCATTGTTGAGTATCGGACTTATTTGCGACCTGTAGGCAACACTCCCCTAATCCCGACTGCTACAAAAATCATCGGCTACGGGACTTTCGATGGGTACAGCACGGACGTTAGCGGTGGTGAACCCGTAGAAGTCCATGACTGGAGCTTCGACCCCGAGACAGGCACACTCACAGTCTTTACCGATGGGGGTACAAGCTCATGGCGGCCAACCGTTACGGACGAAACTTCGAACGGTTATACGTTCAGCGTTGCTGATGTGACAACAATCATAATCGGTCCGGAAGTTGAAACACTCGCTGATAATGCGTTTAACGGCGTTGGGGCAACCGAAATCATAATCCCCGAAACTGTTACAGAGTTGGGTGCGGGTGTGTTTTCGCATTGCAATTTCCTCGAAAGTGTGACGTTTGAGGGTTTAGTTGATACGATTGTGAATTCCACAACACAATTCACAGGTTCAGGGAAATTAGGCAGCTCGGGACAGGTAATAAAAATCAAAGTATATGTCCTGAACAACCACTTCATAGTATATGAAGGTTACTTTTCCGGCATTTCAACCGTGGAACTCGTCGGAATCGGTGACTTCACCGGTGACGGTTGGAGTTTTGAGCCGATTGAAGGCGTACTCACGGTTACGAGCGATACGGGTGCGGTAATTTGGCGGGATGCCGATTTTGCACTTAGCGATGTGAAAACAGTCATAATCGAAGACACTGTTACCGAAATAGCCGAAGGTGCGTTTACGGGTTGCACCGCCCTCACAACCGTGCGTTTCGAGGGGGCAATGCCGGACATTCACCTTGGCGCATTTAACTTTGCTACCCAAACCATTGTCGTGCAAAACGACCACATTGCGGAGTACAGAGAGGAACACGGGAAACTGTTCCCCTTGAGTGTGCTTATAATAGGGGAAGGACTGTTCAACGGCGACGACTGGACTTTTGAGCCGATTGACGGTATACTCACGATTTCGAGCAATGCGGCTACGTCTGCGTGGCGTGCAGACAGAAGTACTTTAACGTTCACATTTAATGAAGTGAAAGAGGTAGTCATCGAAGACGGTGTTACCGAAATCAATGAAACGGCGTTTGCGCTTTGCTCGTATTTAACGAAAGTAACAATCCCGGACAGCGTTACACGAATATCCGGGGGTGCATTTAGCCATTGTGGCTTAACCGAACTCACAATCCCTGCAAGCGTTACGAGTATAGACGATTTTGCGTTTGGCGGTTGCAGAGAACTTGAAACCATAGCTTTCGAGTGCGTAACACCGCCTGCGTTCGGCTTTTCCGCCTTCAACGTTGCATACGAACTTAAAACAGTCTATGTCCCACGCGGAACACGGTTAGCGTACATGGACGCACTCAAAGATGTTGTTGATTTGAGCCAAGTTACAGTCCGTTATTTAGGCGACTACAACGGCGACGGCTGGCACTTCTATGCAGATACAGGTACGCTCGTGATTACGTCTGATGAGGCTGCGGGTGCATGGCGTGAGTACAGAAGTGTGTTGACGTTCACACTTGATGATGTCACAGAGGTTATAATCGATGACGGTGTAACGGACATAGGGCCTTTTGCATTTGCCAACTGCACAAACCTTGAATCGGTAACAATGGCGGACAGTGTTACGAGTATAAACGTCTTAGCGTTTTACTTTTGCGAGGGTTTAACCGAAATCACGTTGTCAAACAATCTCATTGCGATTGCACAGGGTGCATTTAACGGCTCGGGATTGACGGCAATAACAATTCCTGAAAGTGTTTTACGAATACAATATGAGGCGTTTATTGGTTGCGGAGATTTAACGACTGTAACTTTCTTGAGCGAAACACCGCCGATTTTCTGGGGAGGTACTTTCCTTTCCACACCTGAACTCAAAACAATCTATGTCCCGTTCATGACGGGTGAAGTATATGAAACTGCGTTAAGAACTCATAATATATCTGCTGATGTTGTGATTGACGATGCGTTATACGGTGACGGGTGGAAGTTCGATATGAATATTGCGTACTCGCTAAACGGAGTGCCGCACACGGCAGGAACGCTCACAATCTTTACCAATGACGGCACAACCAATTGGAAGGATGGAGTTATTGGGCATCCGCAAATCGGAGCATCTAAGCTCCGCAAAGTCGTAATCGAAGACGGTGTAACGACTATAGGCGTCGGTGCGTTTCGTGGTCAATTGACTATAACAGAAATCATAATTTCCGATAGTGTTAAGGTTATAAAAGACGAGGCATTTCAAGCTTTACCTCAAACAGCTCTAAATTTAAGAATCCCGGACAGTGTTGAAGTTATAGGGGAGCGTGCGTTCAATGGTACAAATTTCCAAGGGGTACTGCCGACCAATCCGGGCTTTACAACTATTGAAACTCTGGCGTTTTCGGGTATGCGGAACCGGGAAACTACTTCACTTACGATTCCGGCGAATGTAACGCATATAGAAGGCGGCGCGTTATCTAACTGCCAATACCTCGAGACGCTCACGTTTGAGAGTGAAATTCCGCCGACATTTGGCGAATTTTCGGTTATTATCGGAGCGGCATTCACCAGCACCCCGATTCGTACTGTATACGTTCCGCTTGGTGCAACTGCGGCGTATAGAGCGGCATTAACCGATGCTGTAGATGATATTAACGTAATACAAATCCTCAATTTCAGCGGTGAGGGCTGGCAGTTCGCTGATGGAAACTTAGTTATCGCTACGAACGAAGGTGTGACCGACTGGCACGGAATCTTAAACAAAGATTGGATAACGCAAGTTGGTATTCATGAGGAAGTTACGAACATTCCGCGTCAGGCTTTCCAGAATTGCACGAATCTTGAATTAGTGAGATTTGTTTCACAGGTTGAAACAATCGGGCAGAATGCGTTTGCGGGCTGTAACAATCTTATAATGATGAGCTTCCTTGAAAATCAAGCACCGCCTGTATTCGGGTTTATGTCGCTGCCGATTGGCTCCGCTGCTGAGTTTAATTTAGTCAACGTCACAATCGGGCGGAAAGCAGCGTATGAAAACGCATTGCAGTTTGTCGTGGATTTAGACAAGGTTGAAGTCAAAGAGATTTGTAATAGTCGTTTTTGTCCACCTGTGTGTGTCGACCATATCACGATTAAGAGAGCTTCGTATCCGTTTAATGCCGTTTCGATTGATTTAAGTTCCAAGGATTTGACGGACGAAGACATCAAACCGCTCGAATACATGACGTATTTGTCCAACTTGGATTTGAACAGTAACAACATCAGCGACCTGTCGCCGTTGTTCGAGTTGATGGATTTGAGTAGTTTGGATTTACGAGGCAACCCAATCTCGTTAAGGCAGGTGAATGAACTTCAAGCGAAGTTGCCCTCTTGTACTATCACTCACGATGCAGTGCCGGGGTGTGCAGCCTGCGGTATGCATGAGCAGGTGTGTGATTGTATCACAATCAAAGACACAAAGTATTTACGGAGTGCGGTGTTTTTGGATTTAAGGGACATGGAATTGACGAATGAGGATATTGCCCCGCTTGAACACATGACGAATTTGCAGATTTTGGCATTGTCCCGCAACAATATCACCGATATATCGGTATTGTCGGGGCTGACGAGCTTGAAAAGCTTGAATATGGACGGTGTCAACGACCTTTCGCCGTTAGAGGATTTGACGAATTTGGAATCATTGGATATACAATGGCCGCATGAAAGCAATTCCGTTGACATTTCACCATTGTCAAACTTGACGAAATTAAAAAACCTGTGGATACTCAGAGGCGACATTAACGCTCAGTTATCCACATTATCCGGGCTTACCAATTTGACGTCTTTGACTTTAGGCAATTGCTCAATAAGCGATATATCCGCATTGTCCGAGCTTACCAATTTGACGTCTTTGAATTTAAGCAATAATCAAATCAGTGAGCTGTCGCCGTTGTCCGGACTGAACAATTTGGAAACTTTGAATTTGTCTAATAACATGATTGTTGATTTTTCATCTTTGGGTTTGGGTAATGGCAATTTTGGAAAATTAAGGAATCTGGCTTTAGAAGGGAACAAAATCAGCAGTATTCCGGTGTTTGAGAATCCGAATGCGTTGACCCTCGTGAACTTGAAAAACAACAACATCAGCGAGCTTGGCGATTTTGCTAATTTAGCAAAGCTTTTCATTGAAGCGGATTTCGGAAACCTAAACTTGGACGACAACCCGCTTACGTTAGAGCAGGTGAACGGACTTCAAGCGGCGTTCAATGAGATTTTAGGAATGTTTGGCGACCCACCCTCTCCTACTGTTAATGTCACCAACAATGCAGTCGCAGGGTGTGAGGATTGCGGCAAGCATCCGAGTTTGTGTATATGTCCATGCGAAGAATGCGGGGAATACCCTTGCGTTTGCTTCACCCCCTGCGGCGCGGGCTGCAAAGGCTATGGGCTGTGCGACGACCCTTGCGCGGCGGAAACAACAGCAACTACACCGACCACGACAACACCCGCGACTACTACAACACCTGTATCGACTACAACGCCTTCGTCAACTACGACACCTTCATCAACTACAACACCTTCGTCAACTACGACACCTTCATCGACTACAACGCCTTCATCGACTACAACACCTTCGTCAACTACAACGCCTATGTCAACTACAACACCGGGTGACACTACAAACCCTGTATCGACCACAACCGCGCCTGTTGACACAACAGAGCCTACAGCAACGACTACAACCGAACCCCCGCCTCCCGAGTTTACTCCGGGGCGAATCCTCGACAATGATGCCGAGCCGAACATTTTTGATGTGCTTGAGATATTGAAGTTCCTTGTGGGAATGGACGGCGCGATTAGACAAGGCGGGCCGGAATCCCGTGCATGGAATGCCTCGCTGATTACCGAGGAGTCGAAATTGCGCGGTGAGCCGTCGATATTTGATGTGCTGGAGGTATTGAAGTATATTGTCGGTATGGATACTTTAGTGAGATAGTGCAATACAAGGGCTAAAATGAGGGGATTCATTTCCCTCATTTTAGCCTGACGAAGACACTTTGTTTGGCAAAGCAACTCCCAAGTTTTTAGTTGTGATTGAGTAGTAGAAATGTAAGGTAACACCGCAGGGCAAGCCCTGCACCCCTCGCCTACGGCGAGAGAGCCGCCCCAAGGGGCGGGGTATTACACCCTTACTTTCAATAAAAAACCCGCTCTGTTAAGCAGAGCGGGTTTGCGATTTTAATCATCAATCTTAAACTTAACAATCTCACCTGTTTCAACGTCAATACGAACATCATACTCAATCAGGTTGTGAAAAACTTCAACATCATAAACAAGTCTGCCCTGTTTAACCGAAAGCTCGATTTCTTTCACAGTTCCGCCGCCGACTTGCGCAACAGCGATTTGGATTGCCGCCCCAAAGTTTATTTCAATTCCCGAGTCGTTGCCGAAAATGCCGCCTGTCGCCGCATCAATCTCAAGCTCATACTCAACGCCGTCATAAAAAACATCAATCTCATAGTAAATAATCCCGTTTTTGCTGTCAAGCTCAACATCGGTAATAAATCCGCCGCCTACAATAGCAATTGCAATTTCCTGCGCTTCATCGACCGTAATCCTGATTCCTTGTGGGCGATTGTCATTCGGAATAGTTGGCTGCGTTTCGGCATGAGCAACCCGCTCCCTTGTCTGCCGCACAATTTCGCCCGTTTCGACATCAACACGAATGTCATATTCCCAGCCATCGTGTACAACCTCTAACTCATAGACCAATCTGCCGTTCTTTTTATCAAGCTCAATGTCAATAATCTCCCCCCCGCCGATTCTTTCAAGAGCAATCTGCTCAGCTTCACCTTGATTAACGGGCTTAATTGAGGTATTGTCAAAAGCGGGTGTGTCCGCAACAGGCTCAATAGTGTCCGCGGCAGACTCGGTGTCATCTGCAACGGGCTCAATCCCGATGGCACTCGCTTCGACCGAGTACAGTTCTGTTTGCGGCGCAATCATATTGTTTCCGCCAAAAAGAGAGTCCCTGTTAAAAGCCATAAACCCGAGCGCGAACACTACAATCAAAGCTAAAGCCGAATACAACGGGATAAATTGCATTGAAACATAGTTTTCCCGTTTAACTTCACGAACATTAACTCCGTTAGTTTGGCAATCCCCGTTAAAGGACAATATTTTCTCTTTCTCGGGCAACAGGAGTACGTCTAATTGTTTAAGTGTATTTTTAATATTTTTTCTTCTTTTCATAGTTTTACCCATGCCCTTTCTGCACAAACGTGCCATAAAAATTCATTTTCCCATTTACGTAGATTTATTTTCAAACTTATGACCATACCTTTCTTAATTTCTCAATTGTGCGCCGATATTTTTTTTGTGCGTTTGCTTCGGTGATTCCCATAATCTCGGCAATCTCCCTGTGAGGCAGTTTGCCGTAAATCCTGTAGGTTATTATTTGCCGTTCGTCTTCCGTTAAACGACTGAGCATATCATTAACCTCTAACCTTGAGTAATCGTCGTTAGCACTCAAAAACGGTGACTCGGCAAAATCATCAAGGTCGAAGTGCGGTTTGCGTTTACGCACAATATCAATTGCACGATGACGCGCCATAGTGAGAATCCACGCTTTTGCTCCCGAGCCTTTGTAATCATGGATGTACTTGTTTATTTCCAAAAAGGTATCCTGCATTACATCCTCTGCATCTTGGTAATTCCCCACAACAGCATAAGCAACCGAAAAAATTAACCGCCCCGACAAATCGTATATCCTTGAAAAGGCCGACCTGTCTCCGTTCGCCAAATCGGAAACTGCCTTATCCAATTTTGTAAGTTTTGTCGGTCTCATTTTTACACCATCCCTTTCTGCTTCTAAGCTATAATCCTTAAATCCAACATATTATCGCCTAATTCCAATTTGTCGGTGCTGATAAATAAAAGCTCAAATTCCTTAGGCGCGGTAAAAGCGATAATTTCACTTCCGTCTTCGGAGATTATGCTGACTTTCACCGATTCCTTCTTATTAAGCGTTCTTGTCGGGTATACCCATGCAAACCCCTGCCGCGATAAGCTGTCAACATCTAATC
>WRLX01000039.1 GCA_009777415.1 Oscillospiraceae bacterium | reverse complement strand
CTTTGCCTTGTCTTTTTGCCGCCATACTGCGTTGATTTTTGCTCAAATATAAGCGTATATTATCACAAAAATCGCCTTGTCTGCCGACAAAAATCCTGCGGCAAACAGTGTCAAGACTTCCGTTGCGGATTAATATTAAAAAATAATAAGGGGGAAAAGGAAAAATGTTGCGTTATCCTGAAAAAACTGACGTGTATAGTTTAGACCTAAGCTTATTTGACATTGACGAAAATGACAAAAAGAGGCAGGAAAAGAAGCGACAAGCGAGAATCAACAGGTTTAAAGACCCCAATTCTTCATTGTCAAAAAAGGGGAATTGGTTTGTGTGGATTTTGCTTGCGGCTTGTGTTCTGTGTGCATTTTTCATCTACAGCTCGGGCAAGATTAAACTTGACGGAATCAACAGCGAGAGCAGCGCGGTTGCAAGACGGGTTGACGAGGCTTCAAAAGAAAACCTGCGATTGCAGGCGGCTCTCGAGGCAATTGCCACGCCCGCAGATGTTGAGCGGTATGCTGTTGAAAACGGGTTAATCAAGGAGTTAAATTCACAGGTAACTCAAATTTATGTAAGTGTAGAAAAGCCAATTGAGGTAGCCGAACCGCGCAATAATGACATTTTAAGCAAAATCAACAAATGGTTCAGCGAAAAAATAGAGCACCTCGGTTTTTAGTTTTTTGGTTTTTTAGTTTTTTTAAGCATTTTTGAGCGGTTAAAGTAGTATAATGTGTAGGACAAGAATATAATTTCAACAGCGCGTTTGTGCAGAAAGGGCATGGGTAAAAGAATGAAGAAGCAGTTATCTGAGATACCGATTAAGTCAATGAAGGTAAAGCTGTGGATTGTTGCGGCTGTTTTGGTCGGGTTTGTTGTGTTTGTCGGCTACAATTTATATGGAGTTGCGGTCACTAATTCGGAATATTACCGAGGGAAAGCGAACAATCAACAGCTTGATGACTTTGAAATAAACGCAAACCGCGGCGCGATTTATGACCGAAACAACAAAATTCTCGCAAAAAGCACCACAGTCTGGAATGTGGTATTGTCGCCATACGACATAATTGCGAATGACGACAGCCCCGAAAAAATCAGCCGAATGTTAGCTGATGTGCTTGAGCTTGATTACGACAGAATGCTCGAAATCTGCAAAAATCCCAATAACAGCGGCAAACGCTATGAAATAGTCAAAAGGCGAATCCCTAAGGAATTGCACGATGAAATCAATCGGATTAAGCTTGAAGAGAATATCGGGTTTTATTCGGTGTACCTCGTGGAAGATACAATGCGGACGTATCCCAACAATTCCCTCGCGTCGAATATAATCGGGTTTACGGGTCATGACAATACGGGTCAGTATGGCGTTGAAGCCTATTATGACAAATACCTGCAAGGGCGTAACGGGCGGCTTGTTATGCTCAAAGACGGCACGGGAAGGACAATGGCGAGCGAATTTGAGCGGCGTTTTGACGCGCTTGACGGGAACAATCTGTACATGACAATTGACGTGGTTTTACAACATTATCTCGAAAAAAACCTTGATGCAATTATTAATCAGCATAATGTAGCCAACCGCGCAACCGGGATTGTAATGGACCCGAATACAGGTGCGATTTTGGCAATGGCGACGACTCCCGGTTATGACTTGAATAACCAGACAGAATTGAGCGAGAATGACGAGGCATTGGTAGAAGAGACAAGACAGCGTGTAACTGAGGAGGCACTTGCCGAAAACCCGTCCTACACAGGGGTTTGCGGGCGGAGTGGTGACGAAGCCTGCGACAATCTTGAGAAAATTTTTGAAGAGGATGAAAACGGCGAAAAAAAGGATTTACGTTGTACCCAGTGTATAATAAGGGAGAAAATAAACTCGGCGGTTCAAAACGAAAGAGCGAAACGCTGGGAAATTCAGTGGCGGAACAAGGCGATTACCGAGTTGTACTATCCCGGTTCGGTATTTAAGGCGATTACGGCTGCGGCGGCGTTAGAGGAAAAGGCTGTTTCGCTTAACTCAAGCTTTCACTGTGAAGGGCGGGTAACTGTGCAGGGTGAAGCCATTGGTTGTTGGTTTCCTTCCGGTCACGGGACTCTTGACTTAATCGGCGCGATTACAAAATCGTGCAACCCCGCGCTTATAAATATGGGCGACAGATTGGGGATTCAGCGGTTTTATGATTATTTGGACGCATTCGGATTTACCGAAAAGTCGGGAATAGACCTTTTTGCGGAAGCATATCCTATTGTAAGAAAGCGCAATGAAATGAGCCGGGTGGATTTGGCGACCTCTTCATTCGGTCAGACAAATAAAATAACTCCGTTGCAGATGATTACGGCGTTTGCATCCTGCATTAACGGAGGATACTTGGTAACTCCCCATGTTGTGGATAAAATTACCGATAATGACGGGAATGTAGTCAAAAGCAATCAGTCGGGTGCGAAAAGGCAAATTCTGAGCCTGGAAACATCAAACCAAATGCGGCATATCCTTGAAGAAGTGGTAAAGGCGAACGGCGGCTCAAATGCATATATATCCGGCTTCAGAATCGGCGGAAAAAGCGGAACAAGCCAAAAACTCGATGAATACCCCGAGGATGACAGAATGCGGTATGTCGCCTCTTTTTGTGCGTTTGCCCCTGCCGATAATCCCAAGGTAATCATGCTTGTAGTAGTTGACGAGCCAAATCCGGGCGGGCAGCCCTATTACGGGAGCTTAGTTGCTGCGCCTGTCGTATCTGCTGTATTTAAAGAGAGTTTTCAACATCTTGAAATATACCCGCAATTCACGGCGGAGGAACAAGCTCTCCAAGATACATCAGTTCCGCATTTGCTCGGATTAAGCCAAATAGATGCAGGCACTGCTCTTAATACGGTAGGTCTTGAGTTGCGTGTAATCGGAAGTGGCTCAAGGGTTGTAAAAACAGTCCCCGCTGCGGGTGCGAAAATAAGGCGCGGCTCTACAGTTGTGCTGTATATGGAAAATCAAGAACCACATACCGCAGTAGTCCCGTATGTGCAGGGAATGTCGGTTGTGCAGGCTATCCGCGCCATTACAGATGCGGGTCTGAATATAAGGCTTACCGGCGGCTCGGTCGGGAACGAAAATGCAACTGCCGAGAGCATGAGTGCGGAACCCGGTGAAGTGTTAGAAGCGGGAGCGGTCATTGACGTTTGGTTTGCGGTTAATGACGGTCACGGCGGATAAATGACTTTTCAGAATTTGAAATTATACAAGAATTTAGTGTGGAGTTATAGTGTGGAGTTATAGTGTGGAGTTATTAGATGTTTTTGAGAAATATAAAATAACCAATGTTACCGATGACACTCGTAATGTAAGCGAAGGAAGCCTTTTCGTTGCAATTAAAGGAGATAATTTCGACGGGGAGCTTTCCGCCGCGAAAATGCTGTCGGAAAAAGGTGCGGCGGCGGTAATTACGCAAAATGATTTGGGGCTTGAACGTCAAGTAATAGTTGAAAATGCGCGACTTGCATATGCGCAAGCTGTGTCACTGTTTTACGGAAACCCGACTTCAAAGCTGAAGCTAATCGCTGTCACAGGGACTAACGGCAAAAGCACGGTTGCGACTTTAATTAAGGCTGTATTGGAAAAGAACGCTCATAAAACGGGCTTTATAGGAACAACTTGTTATGATGTGTGCAATCCGTGCGGCAAAGTCTATGAGGCGAAACTGTCAACTCCGCGGCAGGATGAATTGTATAGGCTTTTTGCGGAAATGGTTGAAAACAATGCCGAATACTGTGTAATGGAAGCATCGTCGCAAGCTTTAGACCAATTCAGAATAGCGGGGGAGAGCTTTGAAACAGGCGTTTTCACCAACCTGACTCAAGACCACCTCGACTGGCACAAGACAATGGAAAACTATTACAAGGCGAAAAAATCTCTTTTTTATATGTGTAAATCGGCAGTAATATGTGTGGATGATAAGTACGGTAAGCGGCTTGCAGGCGAATTACGGAAAGAATTAAATATGCCGATTACGACTTACAGTATAAATGAACTCGCCGATGTCTACGGCGTGAATATCAAGACTTCAAGCGGCGGCGTATCGTATTGGTTTAGCGATTCAAAGGCGGAAAAGTCGTTCCCTTTTAAGTTTAAGATGCCGGGTATATTTAATGTTGCCAATTCGATGGCGGCGGTTGCCGCTTGCCGAATGTTGGGAAATGTCGGGGGAGAGGGTTTAAAATTAAGCGTTGAGGAATGTATTACCGCTTTGGAGGGTTGCCCGGGAGTCCGCGGGAGGTGCGAGGTAATCCATGACGGGGAATTTACTGTTATATGCGATTATGCTCATACTGAGGATGCGTTGGTAAAAATATTGACTTGTGTTCGCGATTTTGCCGCTCGGCGAATAATTTGCCTTTTCGGCGCGGCAGGTGAGCGCGATGCGGACAAACGCCCCTCAATGGGTGCGACTGCCGCAAAGTACGCCGACTTTTTAATAATCACATCGGATAATCCGCGGTTTGAAGAACCCGAAAAGATTATTTCGGAAGTAAAAGAAGGGATTCCCAAAATTGCCCCGCCTTGCGTGACTTTTGTTGACAGGCATGAGGCGATAAAATTCGCTGTTGCCGAGGCTGAAAAAGGTGATATAGTCTTGTTATGCGGAAAAGGGCATGAAACCTATCAAGTAATCGGCGATGATTATACTCGGTTTGATGAACGGGAAATAGTCGCGCAATTGGTTTAAGTAGCACATTTGTGCAGAAGGCAAGAGCAAATTTTAAAGGCACATTAGGCACATTGGTGCAGAAAGGGCAAGAGTGAAAATATGAGTATGTGGGTTCTTTCTGTTACGGCTGTTGCCGCGCTTATAGTCACGTTTGCATTGGGATTTCCCGTGATTCCGATGTTGCGCAGACTGAAATTCGGGCAGACTATTCTTGACATCGGACCGGCGTGGCACAAGAATAAAAAACAAGGTACACCTACTATGGGCGGGTTTATGTTTATAATCGGCATAACTCTGTCATTCTCGCTCGGGCTGTTTATGCTTTGGCGGGAGGGGTTTACGACTTTTGATTCGGTAGGTCGGCTTACTTTTTTTAATGCTGTAACGGGATTTCTTATGGCGGTGAGCTTTGGGCTTATGGGATTTTTGGACGACTGGATTAAAGTCTGTAAAAAGCGCAACGAAGGGCTTTCGGTCAATCAGAAGTTATTTTTGCAGGTGTTTATTGTCGCCGCGTATTTTACCTCGCGGATTATCGCGGGCGATGTCAACACATCAATTAATTTTCCGTTGCTCGGTTCGTTTGACTTTTGGTATTTTTATTACGTTATAATGGGTCTCGGCATAATCTATATTGTCAACGCGGTGAACATTACCGACGGAGTAGACGGGTTGTGCAGCTCGATTACAACTGTCTACTGTGCGGCATTTATGATTATATGCGGAATTTTGACTTTAAGCGAGCTTTCTGTATTGGCGGCGGCGACTGCGGGAGCTTGTATCGGCTTCCTTATTTGGAATTTTAACCCCGCCAAAGTGTTTATGGGGGACACAGGCTCTTTATTCCTCGGCGGAATCGTCTGCGCATTGGGAATAGGTGCGAGGTGCGAAGTTGTAATGGTAATTGCGGCTGCGGTGTATATTTGGGAGGCATTGACGGTTTTAATTCAAACGACATTCTATAAAGCAACAGGCGGAAAACGGTTGTTTAAAATGACACCCATTCATCACAGCTTTGAGATGAGAGGCTGGAAAGAAAAAAAGATTGTAGGCTTTTTCTCGCTGATAGCGGCAGTATTCGGTATAATAGCAATTTCACTTGTTATTTTAGAAGTGTTTTAGCCTTTATAGAGGGGGGTAAAAGTTTGAAAGTCAATCTGCGTAAATGCGGAAAACGAAGCTTTCAACAGCACATTTGTGCAGAAAGGAATGGTCATAAAAATGGATAATATTCGTCATCGGGGCGGTACAAGAGCGCCTGTTAATAATCGCTCACATCCGCGTAATAAAATTACGCCGAAGAGCAAACGGGCGGCGGTTAAACAACCGCGGGAAAGGCTCGCCAAATTTGATATACCTTTCTTTATAATTATACTTATATTGTCGGTTTTCGGGCTTGTAATGCTGTTGTCGGCGAGCAGCTCATTTGCCGCCCGTGAATTCGGGAACAGTCATCACTTTTTTAACAATCAATTGGGCTTTGCTGTTGCGGGGCTTGCTGTAATGATTGTGGTTTCTTTTGTGCCTTATCGTATTTTCCTTGACAGAAGAATTCTCACCCTTGTGATAGTCGGCTCAATTGTGATGATGATTGCGGTATTTACTCCGTTGGGGGTAACTCAAGGGGGGGCAAGACGCTGGCTCGGATTGGCGGGGATTACTTTTCAGCCTTCGGAGGTAATGAAATTCGCTTTAATTGTGGTTTTGGGCTACATAGTCCATAAACACCCGGAGTATTTGAAAAACCACAGGAGAGGCTTTTCCGGGTTTTTCCTGTTCGGTATTATTATCGGGCTTGCCTGTATTCTCACAGTAACACAGCGGCATCTGTCGGGGACGATTATCATGTTTGCAATCGGCGTTACGCTCATGTTTGTCAGCCCTGTTCGAACTAAATATGTGGCGATTGCTATTGGGGTGCTTATATTGGGGGTTGTGATTGCCCCGCCTATATTAGAATCGGTGGGATTCAATCACTTTGAAGCACGGCTTTTGAGTTGGCGCAACCCCGAGGCTGATATAACAGACAGGACATTTCAGACTTATCAATCATTGGTGACAATCGGCTCGGGCGGATGGTTCGGTTTGGGTTTGGGCAATTCGCGGCAGAAATTTTCCTACCTGCCGGCAACTCACAATGATTTTGTTTTTTCGGTAATTTGCGAGGAACTCGGATTTGTAGGCGGGGTTTTGGTTCTTATACTGTTTGTGGTCTTTATTTTAAGAGGTTTTTATATTGCGGCACACGCACGCGACCGTTTCGGAATGATGCTTGCAACCGGGATAAGTGCGCAAATAGGGATTCAGGCGTTTTTGAACATTGCCGTTGTTACGAACAGCGTACCTAATACCGGCATTACTCTGCCCTTTTTCAGCTATGGGGGGACGGCAATTGTAATGCTTATGGCGCAGTTGGGGGTTCTTTTGAATATATCGCGGAAAGCCGCTATTAAGTAATTAGGGGGAAAGGAACGTGGCAAACTGCGATTTTCACTGCTCGGCTACGTCAAGCAAGCAAAGCTTGCTCTTGGTGGCTTTGGTGCGTGCGGTAAACCACACAAGGTGTGTGTTATGAGAGTGTTACTTGCGGCGGGGGGGAGTGCTGGTCATGTTAATCCCGCTTTGGCAATTGCCGACAAAATTGTGGAGGTTTTCCCGGAAAGTAATATACTTTTTGCGGGGACTGCCGTTGGTCTGGAAGCTAAATTGGTTGCGAGGGCGGGGTATGATTTTTCGCCGATTAAAGCGGCGGGATTTCAGCGGAAAATTACCCCCGTTAATATCGGACGCAACGCCAAAGCCGCCTATTATTTCATCACCGCCGGGGGAGAGTCAAAAAAAATCATACAAAGCTTTAAGCCCGATATAGTAGTCGGTACGGGTGGCTATGTAACTGCACCTGTACTCAGGACTGCGGCAAAAATGGGGATAAAGACGGTTACTCATGAAAGCAATTCGCTCCCCGGTGCGGCGACAAAAATGCTTTCGAGGACTGCCGATAAAGTGTTTGTGTCAAGCCACGACACGCTGAAATTTTTTCCCGATGCCAAAAATTCGGGCAGTTCGGACAAATATATAGTAACCGGCAATCCTTTGCGCAAGGGTTATCGCAAAGGTGAAGGCGGACGCAACCGCGCGGGTGCGCTTGCTTCATTGGGTTTGAACGGTTCAATGACGATATTGTCATTCGGCGGAAGTCTCGGCTCGAATGCTATTACCGAAGCGGTAATCCGGCTTCTCAAGTGGGAACGGGGCGGAGATGAGCGTGGGGGCGGGGAAACTTCAACTCCGCGTGATATTAACCATATTCACGCTTACGGCGGAAACGGAAAAGCTATTTTTGAAAAGCTTCTGCTTGAAAACGGCATTACTCCCGACAGGGGTAAGAACATTTTCGTAGAGTATATCCACAATATGTACACCTGCATAACTGCGGCGGATTTAGTAATATGCCGAGCGGGTTCAATGACGCAGACCGAGCTTAAAGCGTTTGGTCGGGCATCAATACAAATTCCTTGGTCGGGTGCGGCGGAAAATCACCAGTATTACAACGCGCTTACCATGAAAGAGGCGGGTGCGGCAATCCTAATCAACGATTCGGAGATAAGCGGCAAAAAGCTAATCGAAGTTGTGTCCGCGCTTTATAATGACAGGCTTCGCATAAGGCTTATGGAGGAAAATGCGGCGCGGCTGTCAACACCGAATGCCGCAGGTATAATTTTGAGCGAAATTATTGACTTAATTTGATACCATTATCACTTTTTGCATTTTAGGCATAGAATGAGGATAAATGCTTTAAGTGAGGTGTGTATATGGTTGAACAAAAATTAGTAATTGAAGGCGGGAGGAGGTTACAGGGCGAAATACAGATTCAAGGCGCGAAGAATTCGGTTCTCCCTTTGCTTGCCGCAACTGTTTTGTGTAAAGGGGAGGCAGTGTTGCATAACTGCCCGCGGCTGACCGATGCGGACGCGGCATTTAGGATTCTTGACTGTCTCGGTTGTAAGTGCAGTCGTGAGAAATCTGTAATCACGGTAAACGCCGAGCAGATGTCAAACAATCATGTTCCGGATGCTTTGACAAGGGAAATGCGTTCATCAATTGTGTTCTTAGGCGCGATTCTCGGGAGGTGCGGTCATTGCAGGTGGTCAATGCCGGGCGGGTGTCAAATCGGGCAGCGTCCCATCGGCTTTCACCTTTACGCACTGAAACGCATGGGAGTAGTGGTGGAAAACGACGGCGGGTTCATGGATTGCACTGCGCCGAAAGGAATCCAAGGCGCGAAGATTTCACTGCCTTTCCCGTCGGTTGGGGCGACCGAAAACATAATGCTGGCTGCGGTGACTGCAAAAGGACGTACCGAGATACATAATGCGGCAAGGGAACCGGAGGTGGTAGATTTAGCAGAGTTCCTTAACAAATGCGGCGCGAAAGTCACGGGGGCGGGTGGTTCGACTATTGTTATAGAGGGAGTCGAGAAGCTTTCGGGCGGGGAGCATACCGTAATCCCCGACAGAATTGTTACCGCTACATATATGTGTTGCGCGGCAATTACAAGGGGCGAGTTGCTTTTGACAAAGACGAAGCACGACGATTTATCGCCGGTATTTCCCATTTTTGAAAAAATGGGGTGCAGTGTTTATTGTTTTGACAAAGACCGCATTTATGTCAATGCACGTAAGGCAATGGTTTCACCGGGGAAAATAGTAACCCATGTCCACCCCGGATTCCCCACCGATTCGCAGCCGCTGTTAATGGCGTTGACTTCGGTTTTGTCGGGAACTACCATATTTGAGGAAACCATTTTCGAGAGCCGCTTTAATCACGCGCCCGAGTTGATAAGGCTCGGCGCGAAAATAGACGTGATAGAGCGGGTGGCAATAGTCGAATGGGTTGAGAGGCTTTCGGGGGCGAACGTGAGAGCGTTTGATTTGCGCGGCGGGGCTGCGCTGGTGACTGCTGCACTTGCCTGTGAGGGCGTGACTAAAATAAGCGAAATCCACTACATTGACAGAGGGTATGAAGCAATAGAGGAAGTTTTAAGAAGTGTAGGCGCAAATATTAAGCGTAAATGAACTGATGTATAATAGACCTCCACGGAAAATTTGCCGAAAATACGCCGTGTGTTAGTTTCCGTGGAGGTCTAATAAAGGAAGGAGAGAGTGTAAAATGCCGGAATTTCACTCATATAACAGAAATAATAAGAACGGGCGGAGACCTGAAAACGAGGAAAACTCCGCCCAAAAAGACAATAAAGTATCCATGAAAATGCCTAAAATGAATAAAAAGGCAAAAAAAACCAAAGAACTGAAAAAGCGGGATTCGGGTTATTTCTCGACCTCGCCCGAAAAAAGAAAAGTCCGCAAAAGCTATGTAATTCACTTAACATTACTTTCAATTTTTTGTGTAATTTTACTCGGCGTACTTTCGGTAACGGTTTTGTTTAATGTCGATGAAGTGTTTGTACTCGGAGACAGCCCGTATTCCGCCGAAGAAATTATGGAAGCGGGCGGGATTGAGATAGCTCAAAACCTGAGCCGTTTTAAAAGCGGACAAGCACAACAAAGCATATTAAGCTCGTTAGTCCGCCTTGACGATGTAATGGTCAGGCGTGTGTTCCCGAATGCGATTGAGGTCACTGTTGAGTACGCCGAAAGTGTGTTCAGTGTTTACAGTGGGGGGGAATTTCACGAAATATCGCCGAAAGGGCGTATTATCGGTATAGGCTCAAAACGCCCCAAAGGATTGGTTGTAGACGGATTTGACACCGAATCGGCTGTGGCGGGTGATTATCTTGAATATGTAGTAAGTCTTGACGAAAACGGCAAGACAAACGCCGATGACATTGAAAAAATCGAGCTTATATTCAGCCTTGCCGCACTAATCGAGAAGCACGGACTTTCCGAAATAGTCCGCATTGATATTTCCGACAGGTATGATGTTAAGCTGTTTAACGGAATTAATGAGCGGGTTGAGGTAAAACTCGGCGCACCTACTCAGCTTGATGAAAAGCTCGCGATTACTGCGAGTATAATCAATGATGAAATAGCAGAAAACGAAAAAGGTATACTAAGGGTATCGACTCCGCGAAAAGCATCGTTTAATCCTGTGTTGAATTAGGTAAAATTTGGAAATTTACCAAATATAGCGACATTTTTCTTAAATAATACCAAATATTTAAAAAAATTTTTAAAAACACTTGAAATTTTAACATTTATTTGTTATAATCATAAAGTGTATTGATTTTAAAGAGAAAATGGGAACAAAAAACACGGAGGAAAGGTTAATGGCTAAGTTTGAAGTTGTAAACGATGTAACTGACGAAATGGAAGACGAGATTGATGCGTTAGACGATGAGCTTTATAATGTCATAATAAAGGTTATCGGCGTAGGCGGCGGCGGCGGAAACGCGCTTGAATACATGGCGAAAAACGGTATTGACGGCGTTGAATACATCGCAATCAATACGGATGTTCCCGCTTTGAGAAGTAAGGACAAGCGTCTTATGAGGCGTATGCAAATCGGCAAAAAGAAGACTAAGGGACGTGGCGCGGGAGGTAATCCCGAAGTCGGGAGCGAGTCCGCACTTGAGGACAAGGCGGAGATTGAAAAAATGCTCGCCGATACCGCTATGGTATTTGTTTCTGCCGGAATGGGCGGGGGTACGGGGACGGGTGCCGCTCCTGTAATTGCTCAAATTGCAAAGGAGATGGGGATTCTCACAATCGGAGTGGTTACAAAGCCGTTTGATTTTGAGCGTCAGCAAAAGATGAACACCGCGCTTAAAGGGATTGTTGAAATGCGTAAGCACGTTGACGCGCTTATTGTAATCCCGAATCAAAAGCTACTCGGCATAAACGAAAAAGGGATTAATATAAAGACCGCTTTTGAAATGGTTGATAACGTGCTTTATAAAGTCGTCAAGAGCATTTCCGCGGTTTTAAACGAGACCTCTTACATTAATGTCGATTTTTCCGATGTCGAATCGACTTTGAAGGATTCCGGGGTTGCGCATATAGCAATCGGAACTGCGAGCGGTGAAAACAAGGTTGAGGAAGCGGTTGCACAGGTAATAAACAGCCCGCTTTTGGAAACATCGATTGAAAATGCCGGCAAAATGCTCGTGCATATTACTATGTCGGGTGATGCTATTTTAGATGATGTAAACACTGTAATTGACAATTTGACTCAAGCCGCACACCTTGACGTTGATGTTATTACCGGGGTTGAATTGAGCGATGAACTCAAGGACACTGTTGAAGTGACCGTAGTTGCGACTTCTTTCCGAGATGACAAAGGCGGAGTTGCCCATGCGGGGACGAATTCCGCGAACAAGTACAGGTCAGAGCCAATTGAAAAAGGAAGTACTCAGCAGCTTCGTGATGCGCATTCTATATTCGGAGCAGTACGCAGCGACCCGAGCGTGTTGCCGCAACAGCCGTCGCTGGACAAGTTTATAACGCAGAGTCTTGATTCCACCGCTGTTGACGATGACCCGTTCCGCGCTTTGGATGATATATTCAGGAAATAACCGGACATGACAAAACCCCTCACTTAATATGAGGGGTTTTACACTTTCTCTATTTACCTTGATTAATGAAAGGTTTTTTACACTTTCTCTATTTACCTTGATTAATGAAAGGTTTTTTACACTTTCTCTATTTACCTTGATTAATGAAAGGTTTTTTACACTTTTTCTATTTACTCGCACTCCCGATTGCTTTGTTCAGCACCGGGATTACCGCCAATGCAAGCGTACCGCCTATTCCCGCGGTAAACAATTGCGGGAACGAGAACGGGATTGACAAAGGCGCGGGCAGAATTTCCAATGTATGCACGAGGATATGCACTACGCCTAAATACAACACTGCGAACTTTGCCGTCGCGCCGATTGCGAGAGCCGCTATCTGCGATACCAACAGCGGCGCGTTTCCGAACCTCCTTTTGCCGATAAAGTGCCACGCGAGAACTAAGACTATGTTTGCCGTTGCCGTAATCGGGACTAAAACCCAAAAAGGCGGCGCGATTCCGATGATTTGCGCCATGACGGGCGAGATTGCCGCAACGCTCACCCCTACAGGCAGGGAGCAGGACGCAACTGCGATTATCAAAATGAAGTTTATACCGCTCCCCGTTACTAATGTCGTTGTCGGGAATAATGTCCTTGAGCCCCACTGCCACCCCACCAAAAGCGCGATTAGCAGTGCCGATTGTGTAATCCAACGTATCTTGTTATTCTCCAATGTTTTTACCCCTTACTTTCTGCACTGTTAGTAGTGCCAAAATTCGTTTTCCGCATTTACGCAGATTTACTTTCAAACTTTTACCCCTTCCTTACTGTAAATCTCGTTTTCTTATCAATTATAATATAATATTTTCACAATATATGTTGCTTATGCAACGAGAAAGGATAAAAAATTGAATTACAGCGAAATGGAAAGAATTGGGCTGTTCCGAAAACTTAACAGCTCGGAAATCCGAAAGGTGTGTACTTGTTTCGGGGCATATACCCGTAACTATGCCAAGGGCAAAACAGTAGTCCGCGAGGGAGATGTGCTAAAACAGTTCGGCGTTGTACTCGGGGGGCAAGCCCGCGCGTTTAAGAGCGATGTTTCCGGGAAGGAATTCACGGTTTCGGTTATAAACGAGGGAGGGTACATAGGTCTGCTCCTTGCGGGCGGTTCAAGCTCCTGCCCGAGGTGCAGCCCCGTAACAGTCACCGCGTCGGACAGGCTCACAGTCTTGTTTTTGCCGCTTAACAAGCTTTTGCGGCAATGCTCCGGGAATTGTTCCGCTCACGTAAAAGTCCTCGGCAACCTTATCGGCGGCATTTCCGAAAAGGCGATGCTTTTGTATGAGCGGATTGACTGCCTCATTAAACCGACTATCCGCGAAAAGGTGAGCGAATATTTGTCCCAACAGTCAAAGCTGGCGGGGGGTGACTCATTTACGGTAGCATTTGACAGGGAGGGTATGGCGGATTACCTCAACACGGAACGCAGCGCGTTGTCGCGGGAGCTTTCAAAAATGAAAAACGATGGTCTTATCGACTATCGGAAAAGCAGTTTTAAAATATTTTGGTGATTTTTAACAAAAAATCATAAAACTGTTTGTATGAATTGTAGAAAATGCAAATTCCCCTTTTAATTTGCGTTTTTATGTTGTATAATTAAATTGTAATGCGCCGGAAATTTTTAAGAAGGGGAAGGTGAAAACGTGAAAAGGACAGAAAATAAGCGTAAATCGCTGTTCATTGTAGACGACAATTTGACCAACCTGAATATTGCACGCGACATTTTGTCTAAAAAGTACAACGTCATTACTATTCCTTCCGCGCTGAAAATGTTTGAAATGCTTAACAAGACTATTCCCGATATTATTTTGCTTGATATTGAAATGCCGGAGATGAACGGGTATGATGCGATAAAACTCCTTAAAGATGACGATAGGTACAAAAGTATTCCCGTTATATTTATAACGGTCAGGGGGGACAGCGCGAGCGAGCTTGCCGGTCTTGCGTTAGGTGCGGTGGATTATATTTCCAAGCCTTTCGCGCCGCAGTTGCTTGCTAAAAGGATTGAGATTCATGCAACGCTTGAAAGCCAAAAGGAACAGCTTAAAGAATATAACGACAACTTAACTGAAATGGTCAGTGAAAAAGTTAAGGAGGTAATGGGGCTTCAGGACACTATAATAAGCACTATTGCCGAGTTGATGGAATGTCGTGAGCTTACGACTAACGGGCATATCTTCCGCACACAAAAATACCTTAAAATCTTCCTTGAAGTACTCGGCAAAAATGAAATGTATAAAGACGAGGTCGGAAGATGGAGGATTGATGAGATTGTCCAATCCTGCCGATTGCATGATTTGGGTAAAATTGCTATTCGGGACAGTGTTTTAAAAAAGACCTCGAAGCTTACTCATGAGGAATTTGAGGAGATTAAGTCTCATGCGGCTTATGGAGTTGAAATGATTGATAAAATTGAGCGCAATTCGGGTAATGATGCATTCCTTGAACACGCGAGGATTTTTGCGGGAACTCATCATGAAAAATGGGACGGTACCGGCTATCCGGAAGGTCTCAAGGGTGAGGAAATCCCGTTGCAGGGCAGACTTATGGCAATTGCGGATGTTTATGATGCACTTATATCGGAACGTCCTTATAAAAAAGCGTTCCCCCATGGGGAGGCTGTGCGTATTATCGAAGAGGGGAGCGGCACTTATTTTGACCCTAATTTAGTCGATGTGTTTTTAATGTTGCAGGATGACTTTAAAAATGCAAGCATAGAGCGGGTTGACGCGCCGCAGTTTACTCACTTTACTACTACTCCCCCCCCCCCCCCCCCCCCCCCCCCCCCCCCAATAAAAAAAGGGGCAGAAAAAAAAAAAAAAAATATTTAAAAAAAATAAAAATAGACAAAGGGGGGGGAGAC
>WRLX01000038.1 GCA_009777415.1 Oscillospiraceae bacterium | reverse complement strand
CTGCGCCCTAAGCTTTGCGTCAAGGTTAGACAACGGCTCGTCAAGCAAAAATACCTGCGGGTCGCGTACAATCGCCCGCCCTAATGCCACACGCTGCCTCTGTCCGCCCGACAATGCCTTGGGCTTGCGGTCAAGCAGATGAGCAATGTCAAGAACCTTTGCCGCCTCATCTACAAGCATTTTAATTTGGTCTTTAGGGACTTTCCTGAGCTTTAAGCCGAACGCCATGTTCTCAAACACAGTCATATGGGGATAAAGCGCGTAGTTTTGGAAAACCATCGCAATATCCCTGTCCTTGGGTGCAACATCGTTGACAAGACGGTCACCTATAAACAACTCACCCTCAGAAATTTCCTCAAGACCCGCAATCATGCGCAAGGTCGTTGATTTACCACAGCCGGACGGCCCGACAAGAATGATAAATTCCTTGTCCCTTATGTTCATGTTAAAATCCGATACTGCGACTACCCCTCCGGGATAACGCTTATAAATGCCCCGTAACGATAAACTTGCCATTAAATAATTCCTCCTGTCTTCTGTTTTAAATAATTCATTACTATTATCATAACAGATTTTAAATAAAAATAAAAGCCTCTAAATAGCTAAAATTTTAAGAAATATTTTATGTAAAATTACCAACCGTTCCAAAAATTCGGCTAAGAATCAACGGTTTATTCGTGAAAATTCACAAAAACGGCGAAGTCTCAAAAAATCTAAACCGACTATTAGACCTCTATTGTGTTAAGTCGATAATTTTGTACATATACATGGGACAGGGCTAAAAAGTTTGAAAGTAAACCTGCGTAAATGCGGAAAACGAAACTTTCAACGGCACATTTGTGCAGAAAGGGCAAGAGTAAAAATGAAATCTAAATGTAAATCAAATCTGCCTTTGGTAGGCATCGGGCTCATTTGCGTTCTTCTAATCATACTGTTCATCGCATCCCGCATAGGCGCAAGCCGCGACAATCAAGCCGTCAAATCGCCAAACAACTCCACCGTAAAAATCAACTCCGCATCGGATGCGGCAAATTTCCTGTCCGAATTCGGGTGGGAAACATTAAGCGAACCCTCATCAGTGAGGAGTGTTACAATCCCCGCCGAATTCGATGAAGTCTACAGCGGCTACAATCGGTTGCAAAAATCACAGGGGTTCGACTTAACTGATTACCGCGCAAAAACCGCAACAATGTACACATTCAGACTACTTAACTATCCCGCACACGAAAACAGTGCGAACGGAAGAGTATTCGCGAATGTCTTAGTAAGCGGCAACGGCGAAGTAATCGCAGGGGATATAGTTTCATACGCCCTTGACGGATTTTTAACCGGGCTTGACGGTCAATTGACAGTTTCTTAAGGAACAGTACCCTTCTAAGGGAAAACCGGGGTTGTTTTCACAGCCCCGGTTTTTGTTTTAATGCTGATTTTAAAAGGAGTAAAAAAATCAGCCTACTATCCCCGAACGCTCAACGCCTTCAACAAAGTGTTTTTGCAAGAAGATATACATAATCAATATCGGTGCGATTGACATAAGGCAACCCGCCTGCACCCAAACAATAAACGATTCAGGTCCGCCGTACCCCTGTCCCGAGCCATGGAAATAAAACGACATGGTAGTCCACAGGTTTTCAATAGCAAGCGCGATTGTCGGCGAGCCTTCAATAAGCATTCCCGACACATAGCTGTCGTTCCAGTACCAAACAACCGAGAATATAAACACGGTCAAAAACGATACAAAAGAGTTGGGAACCATAATCTTCACAAAAGTCTCAAACGGCCCGCACCCGTCAAGATACGCCGCATCCTCCAGTTCCTTGGGCAAACCTCGGAAGAACTGCCTAAACAACAGGATAAACAGACCCGCACGGATTCCGTTGACGAAAAATGCCATTATAAACATCGTAACGGGGTTATTGATTAGGTTAATCGACTGAATCCCCGGAAGAAAACCGATAAGCCCGAAGAAGTCAAAAAATCTAAACTGCATAAACATGGGAATCATAATAATCTGAATCGGTATAATCATCTGTAAAATTACAATCCCGAACAAAAGATTACGCCCTTTAAACTTAAACCTCGCAAAACCGTACCCGGTCAGCGCGCAAGTAACCACCTGCACGATTGAACAGCCTATGTTAATAAGGAAAGTGTTAATGAAAATACCGGGATGCGCCTTGTTAATTGCATCAAAAGTCTCGAAAAAGTTCCTAAATCTGAGCGACTTGGGAATCCACATCGTAGACGGGTCGGTAGTTTCTATTTGGGGGCGGATTGAGTTTGTAATCATAAATAAAATCGGATAAAGGATTACAAACGCAAGCCCGATAAGAATAACATAGTTAAAGAACGGCCAAACCGTCGCGGCTACTCTTCTGCCAAATAAATAGCGGTAATGCTCCTTCTCGCTTTCGGAATAGCTCCTGTAATTTTTGAGAATAGCCATGTTTGAAACATGATACTGCTTACGAACCTCTTTATTCTTCTTGTCAATCTCTTTAATCTGCTTCTTAGTAAGAACCACGCTCGCAACACCGCTTACTCCCGGTTCAAAATTATCCGTCCGGTAAGAACCGTAATTTTTTTGGTAGTATTCAGCGTACCCCTCCGGATATTCCCCGTTTTCGTGATAATATTCCGCCGCATACTGCTCATACTCTTTATTGGTCATCCCATTGGTCATATCATTCATCTTTACCCCATTCCTTTCCGGCACAAAAAGAGCCATAAAAGTGCGTTTTCCGCATTTGTGCGGTATACATTTGAAACCTTGCCGTTTCTTAATCAACTTGATAGAACACAAACCGCGACACAATGCCGACTACGACTGCCAACGCCAACGCGATTATGCCAAAGTAAATCCACGCCATCGCCGCGCCTAACCCGAATTGATTCTGCGACACCTGCCGTAATACAAGCCGCATGACAATATTTTGCGAATCGCTGAACGTGTCTATTATAGTGTAAATCAGGTTTGCCAGTATCATAGGGCTTATCGTCGGGAAAGTTATTTTCCAGAAAAACTCCCACGCCGTTGCCCCTTCCATCGATGCCGCCTCTTTAGCCGCAGTCGGAATCTGCTGTAACGCAGAAAGGAAGATTAGGATTTGTATCCCCGATTTCCACAAAAGGTTGAATATATCGCTGGTAACAGTCCCGATAAAGGTGGTAAATTCCTCGTTGATATTATACAACCCCAAAAACCGCATAAACCCGTCCACCATGTCCGCCTGAAACATGGTTGAAAACTGCGCCGCATCGCCCGCCGCCCCTTGTGAAGCCATTGTACCGTTAATAACCGATATAACAGGTCCGGTGGCGATTAGCACAGGGAAGAAGAAAATCGCCCTCATCAAAGTCCTGCCCTTGAACTTTTGGTTAAGCAATACCGCCACAAACAAGCTGAATATCAAAACCATGGCAATCTGCGGCCCCAATGCTCCCAATGAAGTTGCAAGGTCAACGGTAAAGTCGGGGTCAACAGTTAAAGCGTGCCTGTAATTGCGGAAATCGTTCCACCGAAGGTGGATTCCCGGTTCGCTCATGCCGTACTCCGCCATAGTATCCATGCTGACCAACGTAGTGTTACTCAGCGAATACTGAACCGACTGAACCAACGGCCCGACGAATATAAGAATTACGCCGATTATCCATATACTTATAAACCCGTACCCGTAAAGGGATTTTTTGCGTTCGTATGACAATCTCGAGCCGGTCGAGCTTGCAATAACCCGCCCTCTTTGCGCCGACGACGCTTTTAATTCCTCGCGCTTCTTTTCGGCAAGCAACTCTATTTCCCTTTGCTGAGTGGGGTCGCTTGTCTTGGCTTTTTCCCGTGCCTCTGCCTTGTCAATGAGTGCGAACTGTTTAGCAGTGTCCGCCTCGTGCTTTTTCAGTTTTTTTGCCCTGTAAGCCGCTCGATTTTTTTCAACTTTCTCAAGCTTTACCGTTTGCTGCTTGCCGTCTGAGCTTGACTTAGAAACAGTTTCGGTGGCTTTGGCTTGAATTTCCTCTAATTGCTCGGGGGCTTCTGTCTTGTTGTTATCTTTATCGCTCATTAATTTCCACCCCTTTCATAATATTGGTTCAAGTCAATGGTATTACCGTCAATTTTAAGCTCGTTGGAAGCGAGGTTAATATAGATTGTTTTGCCGCCCTCAAACACGGTTTCGTATTCGCCGACCGATAATCGTTCGTGGCGGACTATACGCTCACCCGCTATATCACCTACCAAGTCCTTAAACATTTTGTAAGCATCAATCGAGTCATCCAACCAATCCCTGTAGCTCGCATAAAACTTGTTATTGTAGCCGGAATCGTTAAAATCTCCCGGATTCTCGTAAATAAACTCAAAGTGAACAGGTGTCGCGCTCGAAATTGCCAACAAAGTCAACGAATTAAGGTTGGAGGAGGCATTAAACGGGGTAGTAGAATAGGGGACTAACCCGCTGACTACAATCTGATAAAAAGGCACATCATAGTCAAAAATATCAAAGTTTGACGAATGCAACGGGACATTGCTTATGTGCGAAACATACGGCAACGAATAGGCGTTCGCCGATTGCGCCAATATGGAAATTCCCGCATCATTCAGCTTTTTAAACCCCTCTGTAAGAATTTGAACAGTGTCCCTGCGGTTAAAATAAACCTCTCCGAAAGGATTCCTCCTTGAAAAGTCACTGTAAAGCAGGGTTGTCGCATTGTCGAGGGAAATTGAAGTAATCCCCTCCGCCTTGAGCGACTCGATTATTTTGTCAAAAGCTTTCTCAAAGTAAAACGGTGAAAGAATCGCCGATACTTTCTGCAACGGGTCGGGAGTTCCAAACGCAAGCTCATATCTCTGCTGAACCGCACGTGAGCGAGTTACCTCCCTCGGAGCATGACGCATTGTGGAATACCCGCCGCCCGACTTACGGAACTCCATGAACCCCATACTCGGGTAAATTACAGCACTGTTTTGATTAACCGTATTGATTAGCGCGTTAAAATCGCTTTTGCCGCCGAGCATAGACGAATACCGTACGGCAGTCGTCACCTCGCGCTTAATACTCGGCGTGCTGAAATCATTATAAGTGATGACCAAATCCTCAACACCCTTAGCTTTCAGTGTTTTGACAATTTCCTCAGCCTCCGAATAAGTTGTAGCCGCGGTTTGCAGATTAAACGGGAATCCCACTATCGAATGGGTCTTAACAGTCCCCCCGTTGAGGCTCATGTAAAACGACATCGAATCCGTTCCCGATTTAGGCACGACCGCACTGTTGTCCAAGTCATCGCGCTGTAAGTGTGTGCTGTAGGCATTCGCAACGTCAACATAAGACAAACCTTCGCCCGCAAGCGGATAGTACCTTACGGCAATGTCTCCGGTCTTGATTTTGAACGATTCATAAATAGTAAGCTCTTCAAACCCCGTCCCTATATAAAAGGAGTCAACAGTCCGCATTCTGAAATCAAACCACGCCAAATTAAAAGCGGTAGCATTTGAACCCTGCCTTGAAACAGTCGCCTTAATCGTGGCATTCTCGTCCCCTTTTTCGGCAATTGCAACAAGTGCGTTTTCGCCTTTATCACGGACAATTCCGTATACAGGCAGATACACCTGCTGAGTAATAGGTGGGGCTAACTTTTGCGAAACAGAATAATCCCTGCCGTAAACCTGCCCCGAATAAGGAGCGGAGTTGGACTTGCCGTTGTCAAATTCAATTACCGCACCCGAACCATCAGCGACTACTATATAACCATCCTCGCCCGAAGGAGCAGCCCCAAAGCTGTTCAGCACCGAAAGGTTAAGTATCACGCTCGGACTCGCACTGTTCCCCGTCTCCGTTGTAATCAAGCTCTCTACAAGCTCGGACTGCGGAATAGTGACAAGAACACTGTCCCCGTCAAGCACGACATCCATGGCAAGCCTTGTATGCGCCTCCGGGAAATGGTAGCGGAATCTCGCGCCGCCCGGAATTGTTTCTATACTTTCACAAGCATTGATAAAGCTGTAATTAGACGGCCCTTCATCGCTTTTTTGCGTATTAGAGCGGATAATCCTTGTAGAATAGGTGTTGGGATTCCCAGCGACAATCTCAATCGGTGATGAAAGACTGTTTACCTGCGCTCCCTTAGCAAACGGGTCATGAACCGCGTTCACGGGATTAGACCACCACACATAGCCATTAGCCTTAACACGTACTGCGAATATGCCCTCTTCCTTTACCTTGTCAACTCTTTTGGCAACTATTCCCGTGTATACCAAGCGAGTAACCAATTCATCCGCTTCATAATCACGCTGTTGCGCTGTGTCTGTAGGCTCTTCTTCATCGGATTCTTCAAGCTCATCGGTGTCATCCTCGTTGGATTCCTCGTCTTCATCGGATTCGTCATCCACGTCCGAATCTGCATCATCGGATTCCCCGTCTTCATCTTCATCCGAATCCTCATCGGATTCTCCGTCTTCGTCTTCGTCCGCATCCGCCTCCTCATCGGCTTCCTCGTCTTCGTCTTCGTCGTCCGCATCCGCCTCCTCATCGGGAACATCCTCATACACAGGCGGCACTTCGCCAAAGGGAAGTTCCACTCGGCGGAAAAAGCCGGGTGACTCAACTCTTTGTTCCCCGTCTTCGCCCAAAACGGGTTCGCCGTTATGGTCATAAATGGGAATTTGGTTGTCAATGTTATCAAACATACCCTCCTCAAAGGCAACAAGAGCACCATCCTTGCCATAGAGGTAGAAATCGGCATATTCATTTACCCTGCCGCTGTACTCGTAATTCTCAAGCACAAACAACTCCAACTCGTCCGTCTCGGCGAAAAGCTCCATTTGAGCAAGCATTTCAGCCTCATCACGACGCGGCAAGTCGTTTGATATTTCGCCCTCTTCGTCCTCTGCTCCCTCGGCATTCGCCTCCCCCGATTCACCCTCGACAGCCTCCGAAATGCCATCAGACTCGCCCTGCTCAGACCACACCTGCGAACCAAGTGAAATGAACATCGACAGAATGACGAACCACGCTATCAATTTATTGTGCTTCAGGATTTTTCGTTTCAAACTTAACATAGACTAACCCTCCAAGGATTCTTTTTTAGTTATACTCTTAAGGAATTACCGGGATTTTTCGACAATTCCTAATTAAATCTGTAAAGCAATTCGGTGTATATTGTGTAAAAGAAGATGTAAATCTGCTGAAATAATGCGACAAGCAACACGACTATAAACAAGATTATCACCATCGCAACAAGCGTGAGAATTATCGCCAACAGCGTTTTGGGGACTGAGTACTGATGAATCGCTTTCATTCCCGAAATCATCATTACAATCGACCAAACTAAACCCAAAATCGTGATAAACGTCAAGAACATTCCCTCCCTCGGGAGCAGGATGTTGCTTGCCACGGTGTAGATAATCATCGACTCCATATAAGGGAGCCAGGCATACGCACTCGTACAGCAAATGGCTTTCAGCGTCCCCTCCCCATTAAAGAGGGTGCATAGCGACCAGTTGCCGATAACCCAAACAAAGAAAATCAAAACAGTCGATGAAAAATAGGGGACTACATTAAATACCTTAACATAGTTGGTGTCAAAAAGAAATCCCGTCATGCGCGCCTGTGCAACAGTGATTAGGAAAAATGCCAACACCATTGCCAACGCAACTTTCATGTTATAGCCCTTTTTCCAACGCAAATCCTCGAACCCCTCAAAAGGGTGTCTTACCAAGTAAAAAGGCCATTTCCACGCCGTTAATTGTAAATCATATACCATATCGTTTATCCTTTCGGCACTTGTATTTTATTGCACAACCATGGGCAATTTCTACGATTTCGCTTTTCTTTTGCGTATAAATTTTATTGTGAAGTGAGTAACTGCGATAAGCGCGACCGCAGCTACCGCAACTGCTAAAATCCTATTAAAGTTTTCTCTCATATAGTGTATTCTGAAGTCTTTGAATGCCCGCTGATAGCCGAAACTCGAATGCAGATAAAAGTAGCTGAGAGCTTCATCAAAATCGCCAACGCTAAGCTTGGCATTCCCCATTCCGTTATACGCCATATAATAGTTAGCGTCACGTTTAAGGACTTCCTCCCACGGTTTCATCGATTCCTCGTAAAGCCCGCGATTGAACAGGCTCATCGCCTCCAAAACAAGCTCCCCGAATTCAGTCGGCTTAAACACAGTCAATGAATTCTTCGTGGAATCAAGGACATACACTTTACCGTTATGCGTTTCAACAGAAACGGGAGCGGTAAATAACCCTTTCTGCTCTCCCTTTCCGCCGAACACGAACATCAAATAGCCTTCCTTGTCGTACTGGAAAACCTGCCCCGATTCGCGGTCTAACAGATAAATATCGCCTTTTTCATCAACCGAAATGTCAACCATCATCGACATAAACGTCCTGCCGTAAACGTAAGGCGACATAAACGCACCCCAAATCCAGTCGTCCTTACCTTCCTCCGAAAAAACATCCTGTCCCGACGGATTAATCTTTTTCACTATCCCCACATTCTCGCCCCGCGTTTCGGTAACGGTGTAAATAAACTGGTCGTTGTCAATAGTAAAGTTGGAAAACTCAATAGGAGTCGGTCTCACCCTTCGCGCCATCATTTCGCGCGACATAAAAAACCTCAAAAAGTAATTAAGCCTTGCCGTTGCACCTTGAATAACTCGGTTTGCCCCGTAAAATCCGCGGAATCCGCCATCCTCATTAAACACCACTGCCCCTTGAGTTATTGTGGTCAAACAAACGTAGACATTTCCCGCAGCATCCGCCAACACCTTGCTCGGTCTGAACGATGCATTCGGGTCAAACGATTCCGGGTCGGGGCGGCGGTATTCCATCCAAATTTTGCCGTCTAAGTCACAGGCGATTACTCTTTCGTTGTGATGGTCGGCAATGTACACCCTAGTCTCGCCGCGGAAGTTTTGGACAAAAATCCCGGTAGGTCCCCTCAAAGTAGTCTGAGTGCCTATTTTTCCGACTTCCGCCCAATAAGCATCAACATCATCCGGCGCAATATTTCCCGACACATCGGGACGCGGCAAAAAATTCTCGACTTTATAGTCATCGGAGTACTCAAAAGTCTTTAATTCACGTACGTCTTCAAAATTTTCATCGGTGATAATTATTCGGTCGTTGTCTGCATCAACAATAAAAATTGAAACCTCATCGCCGGACTCGTACACAAACACGTCACGCGGTGACCTCATGGGAGTTGTCAACCCCAGCTCACTGCTTGTAATTATCCTGTCAACGACATAGCCACTCTGAACAGGGTAGGTCTCATTAAACCAGTCATAGCCGTACGATGTCCACGGTCTGTCCGCAGTTACCGACACAACAAGCCCCAACACAATCGCAATAACTACTATCGCCGAAATGATTTTAGTCGATTTTTTTAAAACCACAATTTTACCCTTGCCCTTTCTGCACAAACGTGCCGTTGAAAGCCTCGTTTTCCGCGATTACGCAGTTTCACTTTCAAACTTTTTTGCCCTTGCCTTCTGCACAAACGTGCCGTTGAAAGCCTCGTTTTCCGCGATTACGCAGTTTCACTTTCAAACTTTTTTGCCCTCGCCCTTTCTGCACAAACGTGCCATAAAATCTAAATCTATTCTTTAAGTCCCGAATGCGCCATTGTTTCGATAACATTGCTTTGACAGAATACAAACATCAACATCGGCGGAGTCATAATGAACACCGACGCAGCCGCGCCTACACCCGCCCTCGCAATACCCGAAAGCCTTATTTGCTCTAACACAGTAGGCAATGGCTTGAGCGACTCGCTGAAAATATAAGACCAACCCGTAATCTGCCAAGCGGCGGTAAACGCAAATATAATCAGAGTTATCCACGCCGGCTTTACATTGGGCATTACAATCTGCCAACAGGTTCTGAAATGCCCTGCCCCGTCAATATGAGCCGCCTCAATCATCGAATCGGGAATTTGCCCCATAAACTGCCTCATAAAGAACAGCGACAACGGCGTTGCAATAAACGGGAGAGTAATCGCAAAATAGGTGTCAATCATGTTAAGTTGCGCCATTACCATATAAACCATTATAAAGGTAACGGTCGACTGGAACAGCAACGCGATTTCAACTGCCCTGTTAAGGAGTCTCACGCCGGGTGCTTTCACTTTAGACAGCACATACGCCGCCATTGACGCGAAAATCAACTGTGAAACAGTCACCACAATGGTCACGAATACCGAGTTGAATAAGTATCGTGAGAAAGGGACCCACATATTCCCCGCCGCCCTGAACAATTCCTCGAAATTTTGCCCCGTCGGGTTAATCGGAATCATACGCGGCGGAAATATAAAGAACTCCTCCGGCGGTTTGAGCGACTGCACTACAGACAGATAAATCGGGAAAAGCATAAAACATCCCAACAGTGACAGCATAAGGAATATGGCTATGTCCCCGCCTACTGAGCCGGATAATCTCTTCCGCTTAGTTACACGCAATTTCATTTTTTTACCCATGTCCTCTCTTGTTTTTCAAATTTTCAGTTTGCACTTAGAAGCAGTTCTCACAGGCGGCATACCGTAGAAATCAGGCGGCACGCCGTAGAATTGAGCAAGTTTTCGTCTCTTAACTGTCAAGGTATTTTCCGAGGACTTTCTTAATCCCCCAGTTTGCAAGCAGCATCGAAAAGAACAGTATAAAGCAGATTGCCGATGCATAGCCCATTTCAAACCTCAGCGAACCATAGTCAAAAGCATGGTTCATAATTGAGTGCGCACGATAGTCGGTAGTCGGAAACGCAGTCAAAAATCTCGAAACATCGCCCGCCGCAAATGATGCGGTAATCTGCATAACCGCCGCGAACAGCAATTGCGGTCCCATCGCCGGGATTGTAATGTACAACAGTTCCTGCGCACGGGATTTGATTCCCTCAATCGCACCCGCTTCATACCTGTCTCGCGGAATCCCCTGAAACCCTGCGCGGATTGCCAAGAATCCCGCACCGAGCGAAATCCACAACTGCACGATTATAACAACGCCCAATATTAAGTCAGCATCAATCAGCCACTCACGCGAGCTGTTGAGGAATCCCATATCCATCAGGTAAGCATTGGCAAGCCCGTAAGCGTCACCCGAGAATATAAGCTGCCATGTGGCGTATATATTCCCCGATAAAGTCGGCGCGTAGAATATAAAAGTGAAAATCGTTTTCAAAACTCCGGGCAACTGATTAATAAACCATGCGAGCATAAAGCACAGGGCATAGCTCAAAGGTCCGGTTATCAGTGCGAACACAAGCGTGTTTTGAATTGAGAGCAGGAATACCTCATCTTCCATAAACAAGGTTTGGAAGTTCGAGACCCCCACCCATTGCGGGAAGTTCACCATATTAAAGTTAGTGAACCCCATTGGCAATGCCATCATAACGGGAATCGCCGTCAACAGCAAAAACAAAATAAAGTAAGGCGAGAGCATTGCGTAGGCGTACTTGTTGCGCTTCATTTCTCTTAATGTATACCTAAACTTGCTGTCTTCAATGCGCTTTACCGGAGTTTCCGGGTTTATTTCCGGGGTAATTTCCGATTTTTTCTCCGTAATAGTTTCCGGGTTCATATTTTCCAAAACATTTTCCTCCAATATTCCTTATTTATTCGTCTGCCGAGACTACCGATTCCAAGAGTGACTTTCAAGCTCTGCATTTTTGCGGGTTATTTCAGCGTTAATATCACGGTTGTAGCTGTTAATTGCGAACCGCGGGTAGTAATTTTCGTTGACCACCGCTCTGAATGCGTTTTTAATGTGCCTTGTCGCCGAATAGTTTGCAGGAATCATGGGAATTTCCACCAATGCATCCCTTTGCACGGTAAGCCTGTTGACCTGCGCCGCAGTCCATGCCAAATTCTCAAGTGCATTCTTATTCGCGGTCTCGTACCTTCCGAGAGGGCCTAACATAGATTCCATATTTTGCCCGAATCGAGTTTGAATATCATCGGAGGTGAGCCACTTCAAGAAGTCCCACGCTGCATCATGGTCGGGTGCTTTGTTGAAAATCAGCCCACAAGTAGCACCGCTCGATGCAGATATATCAAGGACTTCATTTCCGCCTTCGTCAACTCTGACAGTCCCCGGTACGTGCTTGAAATTCCACAGTCCGCGGATTTCCGGCGCGGCGGCATTAAGCTGATTGAAGAACGGGTACGGCATTATGACTATCGGCATTTGCCCTATTCTGAACCTTGTAAACGGGTCATAGGTCTGCTCAAACTGGTAGACTGTATAAAACCTCGTCCACTTTGAGAATGCCTCAATACTCGCTTCCGCATCAAACGTAGTGCGGTAGTATATGCCGCTATCGTCTTTCTCATAAAAGTTCTGCCCCGTTTGCAATTGAAGCATTGTAAAGGGTTCGCCCGGCTCAAAAATCGTACTGCCCAATGCGGCGGGATTAAGCGGCGGGAGCAGACCTATTTCCAAGAATGCGCGGTTAAGCACTGCAATCGCCTCAATAAACTCATCCCACGTGTCGGGAGGTTCGATTCCCAAATCCCGCAGTATATCCTCACGATAAAACATCATCGGGAATACCTGTGTCAACGGCAATCCGTAAACACCATCTAAGTAGGTGAAGAAAGTCGGGAGCGAATCGACAAACCGTTCGCTTACAATCTCCTCATAGTCGTCAAACTTCGACACATCAACAGTCATGTTACGGGCGGCAAGCTGAACAGGAAAGTCCCCCCCGATAAACAGCGCGAGTTCCGGCCCCTTGCCCGCTAATGACGCTTCCAGAATCCCGCCTTGAACGAGATTAAGCGACACCGCAAGATTATGCGCATTATCTCTGTTATAATCGCCCAAAAGATTCTTCAGCACTAACGCTTGGTCACGCCCCAATCCGACCCATACATTCAAACTGCCGGTTTCAACTTCACCGTCAAGCTTGGTATAATCTTCAAAGAAAGAGCCTATAAAACCGTTCCACAAAAAGAGCAATTGCGAAAAAAAGTTGACTTTCGAGTTGCCGAACTTCTCATGCACAGTGGCAACTTCAATATAGTCGAGCTCAAGCGGCTGACGGCTTGCCTCACTAATCCATGCGGACAATGCGGCAATGTTATCCTTTAAGCTGTCCATTCTGAGCGGGATTCTGTCGGGGTTAGCTATACAGCGGTCGAGAATTACCGCAAGTGTCTCCAAAGTCGCCGCCTCAGAGCCTCCTCCCGTAGTGTGTCGCTCAACAACAGTCTTTACGCTTCTTAAAGCATCTCTAATCCGCTCAAACTCGGGAATAAGCTCGGGGATTTGCACATCCACACGATAATCGTTGAACTCATCGGGATTCGGCCCGACAACCATAAGTATGCGCCTGTATAAGTAGTTAAGCGTAAACAGATAATCGCCGAGTAACTGCATACTTTCCCCGATTTCGCCCGGGACTGCCTCAAGAGTAATATAATTCACTCCCGCTTCAAGGAAAAGATAAATATCATCGCCGTTGTCATCGACAAAGCTATGCTGATACCACCGTGAGTTGTACGGGAATTTCTGCGCCTCAAACTCCTTCACGGGGACTTCGCCGTTAATCATAACCCGCCTGTTCGACCTGAATCCGCGCAAGGTATTTTGCCGTACCTTTGCGGAAATGCGATAATACCCGTCTGCGGGAACGGTAAATTCCCATGTCGCGGACTGCCCCGCCCTGCCCCATGTTCCATCGCCGCCCATTGTGTTATAGCGCATATGAACCGGGTGATGAGGACTTACTAAATAGGTACTCCTGTCAGATGTCGGCCCTAATTCAAGCGACGACCTCCAATAAGGGGTTTGCCCGTGCATAAATATCGTGGTTGAGCCTATATCGTTTTTCTCGGCATCGCTCAACTTGGGCGTACCGTTAATCTGCTCCGCCGTAGGCTTCTTGTCTGCATATGACGGCAATTCGGGATAGTTTTTAAAGCTCATCGACTTAAATGCGACCCCGCTCACCTTGATTCCGTCAATAGTAACGATGTTCTCTCCCTTTTCAAGGAAAAAGAAGTAAGGCTCATTAAACAATCCCTCTTTGTCCTTAACACGGTAGGTAATCCAATTATTGCGTTGGATTTGCAGAGGAAGCTGCTCATGCCCCCGTATTTTTTCTATCACGCCGTCATTTCGCCAGTATTTGTCAAGCTCCAATCCGCGGGTTGCCGAAAAAGGATGCTCCCCGTTCAGCTTGAAAGAAATTTCAACAGCATTATTTTTTCCATCATCGGGCTGCCCCGTTAAGTACAAAAACTCAAGGTTATACATCCCCGTTTGCGGAACATCAAAGACAAAGTCAAACTCGCCCATATCATTTTCCCAAACAAGGCAGTCGCCCTTATCGTCTTCCGCTTGCAAAGCAGCATCGAACCCGCTTACACTCTTGATTTCATAAATCGGCTCAACGCCCAGCTCCTCATTCGGGCGAAACTCGGCAAAGTCAGCCATATCCACTACTATTTCGTTTTGTACGCCGACAGGACGATTTGCGTCCTTGTACTCGTTCAAATAGTACTGGTATAAATCAGTGCGGACTGAGCCGCCCATTATGCCGACCTGCGCCTCGATTCCCTCATCGAAAATTCGCTGAAAATCGCGTGCAGTACGAGTTGCGGCGCGTTCCGAATCGGACACTCGCTCTTCGTTCGCACCCTCCAAATCCGATGCGGACACAGAAGTAACAAAAATAACTCCCGCTAAAATCATTGAAATAGTTTTTTTGGACAGATTTTTTTTCATGACTGAAAGAATCCCCCGTTATCACAATTAATAATTAACAATATAATTCATTATATCACATAAAAATCGTCTTGTCAATATCCACAATAAAATATATTTAAAAAAATATTAAATTAGAACTTTTGCATAACCCGCTATGTCCAGACCCAGCCAAAACCGCGATTCCCTGTAGCGCGGAGACACTGTGATGTCATTTTTTTCAGAGACACAGGTGACAATGTTGCGGACGTAAATCCCCTCAAAGCCCACAAAATCATCGGGAAAGCCGTCAATTGCGCGAAGCTCCCGAATAATCGCATCCGAAACCTCGGCGAGAATGTTCCCGTCATGGAAAAACCAATATCCGCCCGAATCCGAATTCTTCTCAACGGTAAGCTCGTCGCCTTCCCTTATTTTTTCGGCGATGTACAATTGTAACCGTATTGCATCTCCCATGTGGTCGGCAAGAAAGCTCTTGCCATCGACATCCCCCCACAACCCGAACTCAATATTAAGGCAGTTTCGCCCCGGGACTCCTTTATAATTGTCCAAGCTGATTCTGAAAGGTCTGCCCAATGCACTCTTGCTGAAAAGCCAACCTGCAGACGATTCCTTTTGTAAAACCAACGGCGATGTGCCTAAACGCTCCTCAACGCTGACAAAAAAGCTGTCTTTCAGGTGAGTCGGCGAATTGGCAGGCGGAGTTTCCCCCACTAAA
>WRLX01000037.1:11118-15528 GCA_009777415.1 Oscillospiraceae bacterium | reverse complement strand
TTAAATTTATCGACTGCTTTGATTGCTTTCAGAAATGTTTCGCTTGTTATATCCTCTGCCGTGTGTTTGTTTCGGCACAGCGAAAGAACATAGCGATAGACATCTTCGGCATAATCGTTGTAAACTTCGTTAAAATCCACTCTTTTTCACCCCCCTCATACATAAGACAATCGAAAATGAGATTCGTTACAAAGATTCTGAAATTATTTTTACTCACCCCTCAAACCAAGCATTAACGCGGCAATGCGTAAATCGCTTATCACTATGCGCCTGAATTAACGAACGGCTCATCACATCGCGGAAAATCGGCGAATTCCTGCATTTGATTATAAGCCTGTACCGAAACCTTCCGTTAATGCTTCCTACTCCGTTTTTGACAGGGCCTAACACCCTTATGGGAATAGGATTAACGCTTTTAAGTGACTCTTCGAATATTTCTACAAACGCTTTTGCCGCTTCAAAAGCATTACTCTCCATAGCGTTGCAGACCTCCGTCACGCACAAGTCACAAAAAGGCGGGAACAACAGCGTCTGCCTTATTGCCGCCTCCTCCTCATAGAATCCGAGATAATCCTGACGTGCGGCGAGCCGCAGTACATAATGGTCGGGAGTAAACGTCTGTAAATAAGCCCGCCCTTTTTTGCCACCCCGCCCCGAACGCCCCACAACCTGTGTAATAAGTGAAAATGTCCGCTCATACCCGAGGTAATCCCCGGCGTAAAGCGAGTTGTCAATCAACAGGATTCCCACCAACGTGACATTGGGAAAATCAAGCCCCTTTGCAATCATCTGAGTCCCCACCATGATGTCATACTCATGGTTGCCGAAGCTGCCGAATCCCCGCTCATAAGCGCCCTTTGTCATTGTTGTATCTGCGTCCATCCGCAAAATCCGTGCAGACGGAAAAATTTCCAGCAGTTCGTCTTGAACCCGCTGAGTTCCCGTGCCTGTCCTCTTGATAAACCTGCTTGAGCATTTGTCACAGGCTTCTGCCGACTGTTTTAAAAAGCCGCAGTAATGACATAACAAATTGCCGCCCGCCTTATGGTAAGTCAGCGCGACTCCACAGTTGGGACACATTGAAACCTCGCCGCAAGCAATACAGCAGACATAAGTATAATACCCTCTGCGATTAAGGAGGATTAGCGATTGCTCGCCTTTTTCGAGGTTTTGGCGCAGGGCTTTCAGCAATGGTTCGCTAAAATTCCCTTTATTACCCATTGCGTTTTCTAATTTCATGTCGATTATATGAACATCGGGCAAGGCATTGCCGGAATAACGGTTATTAAGCTCCAACAGCGTGTATTTCCCGATTTTGGCTTTGCGGTAGCTGTCCATTGAAGGAGTCGCCGATGCCAATAACAACAGTGCCTTATGCTTAAAGCACCTCTGCTTTGCTATATCCCGGACATGATACCGCGGACTGCGCTCGGATTTATAGGTATGTTCCCCCTCCTCATCAATGATGATTAGCCCGATATTGTCAAGCGGTGCGAACACCGCACTGCGTGTACCCAATACAATTTTCGCCGAGCCGCTTCGGATTCGCTTATACTCCTGTGTCCGTTTTCCCATAGAAAGACCCGAGTGAATTACCGCAATGCCGTTATCGGCATAGTCGCTGTTACCGAAAAAGCTTTTAAAAATAGCAATCGTTTGAGGAGTGAGCGATATTTCGGGTACTAAGATTAATGCCGATTTCCCTGTTTTCAAAGTTTCGCCGACTAACTTAATAAAAACAGATGTTTTCCCGCTTCCTGTAATTCCGTGCAAAAGAGCACACTTTGCCTCCCCCGCATCCATAAGGTTTATCAGCGAGCAAAACGCTTGCCCCTGTTCATCGGTCAACACAATGTCGTCCGCACTTTTTTGCAAAGCCCGGTTTTCGTCATTTTCAAGCTCATCCTCAAGCAAAACGGATTTCTGCGTGAACTCTTCGACAATGCCTTTTTTAATCAAGTTAGTCACAACAGAAGTGCTTACTCCGCAAAGGTAACTAACTTCCTTAATACTTGCGGAATTATTTTCCAATACCTCGATAACGCTTTTTTGTTTAGGCGTAACAATAAGTTCGGTTGAGAGTGGTGAATCGGGGATAAAAATCTGACAATTATCAAGCAGTTCCACCCCATCGGCAAGGCGGACGATTCTTTCCCCTTTGTCGCGCGGGAGTTGTTGGGCGTTTCGCAGAACGGGCGGCAGTATACATCGAACCGCGCCGTAATATGTACAAAAAGTGTTTTCCTTGAGCCACATCGCCAATTTGAGCATTTCGGCGTTCATGTAAACATCTTCTTTGTCGAGGACTTCGCTAATCTTTTTTATTCGCCTCTCCCCTGTTTCGGACGGGTTTTTTAACTCGGCATCTTTAACGGCAAAGACCATTCCCGTAATTTTTCTTGAACCCAATCCGAACGGAACAAGCACCCGTTTCCCCGCTTCAACCGACTTTTCCAATTCATAGGGGATTGCATACGAATAAAGTCGGTCAAAAGAATACAAAGCTTTTTCGACCGCGACTAACGCTATTTTTTCGGTTTTTGTAAATGCTTTACACGCAGAAGTGGTCGCATTAGACTCACCACTTGCGAGTTCCGCCAAAGTGGCGGGGGAATTAAACCCATCCGAATGGTTAAAAAGCTCATTCATGAGCATAGGCTTTGATTTATAATCTCTGCCGTTTCATCTATTGCTGTCTGTAAATCATCGTTTACGACTTTATAGTCATAATTTTCAGAAAATGCAATTTCATCTCCCGCCTTTTTAATACGGAGTTCAATTGTGGCATCGTCTTCGGTTGAACGCGATTTAAGTCTGCGCCGCAATTCATCTAAAGACGGCGGCATTATAAAGATTGCCAAAAGCCCGGCCTGCATTTTTGTTTCGCTGAACACTTTTCTGATATTCGCCGCGCCTTCGACCTCAATTTTAAGTATTATGTTCTTGCCCTCGTCTAACGCTTGTGCAACCGTTTCCCTTAGCGTACCGTAATAATTCCCGCAATACTCGGTGTATTCAAGGAATTCCCCCTGCTTAATCAGCCGTTCAAACTCATCCCTTGTCTTAAAAAAGTAATGCTTGCCCTCTTCTTCGCCCATGCGGATTCCTCTTGTAGTCGCCGAAACAGAGTAAGAAAGTCGCCCCCCCTTTTCAAGAAGGCTTTCTATTATAGTATCTTTGCCGCACCCCGCCGGACCGGATATAACAATCAACATTCCCTTTTTCATTTGCCTTTACCCCTTTTAACTCTTAATATTAATCAGCAACGAAACTCTTAACACTTTGTCTTGTCTTTTTGCCGCCATACTGCGTTGATTTTTACTCAAATATAAGCGTATATTCTCGCAAAAATCGCCTTGTCTGCCGACAAAAATCCTGCGGCAAATAGTGTCAAGACTTCCGTTGCGGATTAATACTTGATTTAGCCGATAAAACAACATGACCCGAGTCCATTACATATACCGACTTTGTTTTCTTACCGCAGGTTGCGTCAACTAAAAGATTTTTTTCCCTCGCCGCAGTAATCAGCCGTTTCACAGGGGCGGCTTCCGCCAAAACAACGGCAACAATCCTCCCCGCATTAAGCGAATTACCATACCCTATATCAATTAGCCCCATTTTTACCCTTGTCCCTTCTGCACTAATGAGTTATTAAAGTTTCATTTTCCGCATTTACGCAGATAAATTTCCAAAACTTTTTACCCTTGTCCCTTCTGCACTGACAACAACGCTTCTGCTGTAAGCAAGTCCTCGGGCGTTGTGACCTTTATATTTGAGAAATCGCCGTCAACTGTTTTAACTTTTACCCCCATTTGCTCAACTAAAGAACTGTCATCGGTAAAATTCCCCTCCCCCGCGTTACGTATTGCCTCACGATACAGCCGCAAATCAAACACTTGAGGAGTCTGAGCCAAATAAAGGCTGCCGCGGTCGGGAGTGTCCTCAATATACTCCCCATCAACCCGCTTAACCGTAGAAAATGCGGGAATTAGCGGGACTGCCGCCTTAAACACTTTGGCAACGCTCACCACTTTGTCAATCAACCGCTCGGTAATAAGCGGTCTCGCCCCGTCATGGATTGCCACAATGCCGTCTTCGCGGGATATAGCGTCAATGCCGTTTCGTACCGATTGTAATCGCTCGCTCCCGCCGTTTACAATGCCGATTAGCTTAGGAATGTCGTAAGCGCGAATCCGAGAGGCATTTTCTGCTCCGGTAACGACTATTATCTCGTCAATCGACTTTGCCGCCTGAAAAGCGTTCAGCGAATACAGCAAGGCAGGTACTCCGCATATTTCGGCAAAGATTTTGTCGAACCCCATTCGCGACGAACTCCCCGCCGCCACGATAATTGCAGTAGTTTTTACCATTTTACCCCTGCCCCTCCCGAACAAACGCGCTGTTGAACAT
>WRLX01000037.1:0-11018 GCA_009777415.1 Oscillospiraceae bacterium | reverse complement strand
CTTTTTGCCGCCATACTGCGTTGATTTTTACTCAAATATAAGCGTATATTCTCGCAAAAATCGCCTTGTCTGCCGACAAAAATCCTGCGGCAAATAGTGTCAAGACTTCCGTTGCGGATTAATACTTACAAATATTTTACTAAATAATCGGTCGTGTAGCTTGAGTCTGCAAACTCATCTGCCGACAGTATAACCTCTTGAAACCCGCCGTTATGGACCACACCCTCAATAATCAACTCGCACAGGGCGGCTTTCATTTTGCGGATTGCCTCGTCTCTTGTTTTCGCGTGTACTATAAGCTTTCCTATCATCGAATCATAAAACGGAGGTATAGCATAATTTTGATAAATCGCAGTATCAAAACGTACCCACGGCCCGCCCGGTATATGCAAAAGCTCAATTTTCCCGCCCGACGGTCTGAAATTCTGATAAGGGTCTTCGGCATTAATGCGGCACTCGATTGCATGACCGGAAAACTTAATATCTTCCTGACAAAAATCCAACTTCAGCCCCGCCGCAACTCGAATTTGCCATTTTACCAAGTCAATTCCCGTCACCATTTCCGTTACCGGGTGTTCCACCTGCAACCTCGTATTCATTTCCATAAAATAAAAATTGCCGCACTTATCGTACAAATATTCAATAGTTCCCGCGCCTTGATACCCTACTGCTTTGCCCGCCTTAATAGTCGCATCTGTCATTTTACGGCGGACTTCATCCGACATAACTGCTGCGGGGCTTTCCTCAATAAGCTTTTGGTTTTTCCGCTGAGTTGAACAGTCCCTCTCGCCTAAGCACACGACATTGCCGTAATTATCGCCCAACAACTGCATTTCAATATGCTTAACGGGGAGCAGGTATTTCTCCATATAAACCGCCCCATCGCCGAATGCGGCAACTGCCTCGCCTGTCGCGGCGTTGTATGCCTGTTCCAATTCCTCGGCTGTATTAACTAAGCGGATTCCCCGCCCGCCCCCGCCCGAACGCGCTTTAATCAGCAAGGGGAATCCTATCTGTTCCGCTTCTTCTTTAGCGTGTTCAACGCTCCGTACTAAATCACATCCCGGAATAATAGGTACTCCTGCCTCGCGCATAGTTCGCCGCGCCATATCTTTATCGCCCATTCTGCTGATTATATCGGCACTCGGTCCGATGAACACCAATTCATTTTCGGCACACATCTTAGCGAATTCAGCGTTTTCCGACAAAAAACCGTAGCCTGGGTGAATGGCCTCGGCTTTTGATGCAATTGCCGCCGAAACAACCGCGTTCATGTTCAAGTAGCTGTGTTTCGATTGCGGCCCGCCAATGCAGTAGCCTTCGTCCGCAAATTTAGTATGCAATGCCTCGCGGTCTGCTTCCGAAAATACGGCAACAGTCGAAATCCCCATCTCCTTACAAGCGCGGATTACGCGAACCGCAATCTCACCCCGATTAGCAATCAAAATCTTCTTAAACATTTTTACTAAGTTATCCTTTCAGTTATGCCGATTATAATGTGTTTTTATTTTATTAAGCTTACTTATATTACAACAGTTACTAAGCTATCCTTTCAGTTATGCCGATTATAATGTGTTTTTATTTTATTAAGCTTACTTAATTACAACAGTTACTAAGCTATCCTTTCAGCTATCCTTAGCTTTTTACTACTGCAAATGAGAGTTCGCCTGTTACTGCGGTTTTCCCGTTGACAGTTCCGCTTGCGCTGATAAAATAAAACGGCCCTTTTTGCCCTGTCTTCTCGCTTCTAAGAATTATTGTATCCCCGGGGAGGACTTTGTTTTTAAACTTGACATTCTTCATTCCCGTAAAATAAGGTGTAAAATCCCTCCCGTCCTCATTAACAAGAAGACAGGCGGACTGCCCCATCATTTCACATAAAATCACTCCAGGTACAACAGGATTACCCGGGAAATGCCCCTGCAAAAAAAACTCATCGCCTTTAACTGTGTATTTCCCGATTGAAATTCCGTCAACAAGCTCCACTTCATCAAGCAAAAGCATGGGTTCACGATGCGGTAAAATCTTTTTAATTTCTTCCCTGTTCATATATTAGACCTCCGCGGAAATTAAATCACGGCATCTTGCCGACGAAAATTCCGCCATACTTCGTTAAGAACCTGTCTTCATAAGCAAACGCACTGCTAAATCGGCGAATTTTCCGCCATACTGCGTTAATTTCTCCTCAAATATCAACGGATATTATCGTCAAAATTGCCTTGTCTGACGAAAAATATCGATCGCTTTATCAGCACGTCGCTTATGAAGACAGGTTCTAAATTTTCTTGAAAGGCACAAAGCCTACTGCGAAAATTTGCCTCGTCTGACAAAATTTCCGCTCGACAACCTACCGCAATTTAATTTCCGCGGAGGTCTATTCTCCTTAACGGCACACACGCACCTCTTCATTGTGTCTGAGAAGCTGTGTTCATTTTAAATAAAACTTGACCAAATTCGGCAATATCCCCGTTTTTAATGCAAATGTCAACAACCTCGCCATCGTTCTCCGCAGTAATTTCATTCATCAGTTTCATCGCCTCGATAATACACATTACATCGCCTTTTTTTACTTTACTGCCGATAGAAACAAACACCTCCGCATCAGGTGACGGCGCGGAATAAAACACGCCGACTAATGGACTCTTCACCTCAGTCAAGCGACTGTTTAAATCAATTGTCTGCGGCGGTTCGCTCACTTTCGGTTGTGGCGCGGAAGTTTCCGACGGAGTTATTTCCGCCGTCACGCTCGGCAATGCGGCAACCGTCTGAGCCTGCCCGACCGGAACAGAGTGTATCTCCTTTTTAAGAGTAATCCTGCTGTTCTCGCCTTGCACCTCCAACGATGTTAAGCCGTAAGCGGAAACTATTTCCGCTAAAAATTTTACGTTATCAATATCCATACTTTTACCCTTGTCCTTTCCAAATTCTTTCTGCATTCTGCATTATTTAACACTATTTAAAATTATCGCAGCATTATGCCCGCCGAATCCCAATGAAAGTGACAGTGCTTTATCTGTTTCCCTATTTCGGGCAGTATTCGGCACATAGTCGAGGTCGCATTCCGGGTCGGGTTCTTTATAGTTGACGGTAGGCGGGATTATTCCCGTTTGAATCGCCTTTACCGCGACAATCGCCTCCGCCCCTCCCGCCGCGCCGAGCATATGCCCGAACATACTCTTAGTGGAGCTTACCGGGATTTTGTAAGCAATATCGCCCAACGCTTTTTTAATTGCAAGTGTTTCTGTTTTATCATTAAGCGGCGTTGATGTCCCGTGCGGATTTATATACATTTTTTCATTGGGAGTAAGCCCCGATTCTTTCATTGCCAAGCGGATAACCTCAATCCCTCCCGCAGCTTCGGGGTGCGGCGCGGTAACATGGTAAGCATCGCAGGTGTTGCCGTATCCGCTTATTTCACAGTAAATATTCGCCCCGCGGTTTACTGCGTGTTCATATTCTTCCAACACGACTAAACCTGCACCTTCGCCCATTACAAAGCCGTTGCGCCGTTTATCAAACGGGATTGATGAGTTATCGGGGTCGTTGGTGGTGGATAATGCCATACAGTTGATAAAACCCGCCATACTGAGCTTGTTGATTGTCGCCTCCGCCCCCCCCGTAATAATCGCATCGGCATAACCGTACTTGATTGCACGAAATGCCTCGCCTATAGCATGAGTTGCAGTTGCGCAAGCACTTACAACGGGCAGATTAGGGCCGCGAGCGTTATATTTCATTGCGACTAATGCAGATGCCATATTGGAAATCATCATGGGAATAAAAAACGGAGAAATCCGCCCCGGCCCTTTAGTCAGCAATTTCTCGGTTTCGGTAACAAAAGTAATCATGCCGCCTATTCCCGAGCCGACATATACGCCCAGTCTGTCAGGTGCGACTTGAGCCGCAATCTTGCTGTCTTCAACTGCCTGTGCGGCGGCGGCGAGAGCATACTGTGCGTACAAGTCAGTCTTTCGGACTTCGCTTTTTTCCATATAATCGACAGGCTCAAAGCCCTTGACCTCTGCCGCAATATTCACCTTTAAATCGCTTGCATCGAATTTGGTAATCGTTGCAAACCCATGTTTCCCCGCGGTAACATTCTGCCAAAAATCGGAAACATTGTTGCCCACCGGAGTTATACAACCCAATCCTGTTATAACTACACGCTTCATATTTAACCCCCTGTACTTTACCTGTATTTTATATTCCTAAATATACATTCCGCCGTCTATTTTGATTATTTCGCCTGTAATATATGACGACAGTTCTGATGCGAAAAACACCGCTAAATTCGCCACTTCTTCTGCCTCCCCCATTCGTTTCAACGGAACAGCCGCGTTTACTTGCTCTTTGACAGACTGCGGAAGTCCCGCCGTCATATCGGTTTCAATAAACCCGGGTGCGATTGCGTTACAAGTCACTCCCTTAGAAGCAAATTCCTTTGCCACTGTCTTTGTCAACCCAATCAACCCCGCTTTTGACGCGGAATAATTCGCCTGCCCCGCATTGCCCATCATCCCGCTGACAGATGTAATATTGATAAACCGACCTGCGGGCGATTTCATTATTGAGCGGGACAAATGCCTTATAATATTAAACGCGCCTTTAAGATTTACGTTTAATACCGCATCGAAATCTTCCTCGCTCATTCTGAGCAAAAGTTGGTCTCTTATAATCCCCGCATTATTCACCGCAATATCAACCGAGCCGAACTCTTTTATAACAGCATCGCAAGTTGACTTAGCCGACCCCCAGTCCGACACGTCGCAATTGTATATTTCCGCCTTAACTCCAAACCCCTGCAACTCTGCCTTAGTCTGTTCGGCTTCGGCGGAGTCCCCGATGTAAATTAAGGCTATATTCGCGCCGTTTTCCGCAAACTTCAGCGCGATAGCTTTGCCTATTCCGCGCGATGCTCCCGTAATAACCGCAGTCTTATTACCTAAAAACATTTTTTTACCCTTTTCCCTTCTACACAAGAACGTAATTAAAAGTTTCGTTTCCCGCACTTACGCAGAATTACTTTTAAACACTTTTACCCTTTTCCCTCTCTATCAGTACGCAATATCCGAAATGGTTTTGCTAAGCGTTTCCATATCCGATACATTATAAACCCTTACATTCGGGTTTATTTTTGCAATCAATCCCGTTAAAGTCTTACCCGGGCCGAGTTCCACAAAAGTTTTGAACCCATCGGCTATCATATTTTCAATTGTTTTCTGCCATAAAACGGGGCTGTTGACCTGCCTTGACAACAACGATTCGGCATTGCCCGTTTCATACACCTTTGCCGTAACATTTGAGTACAACGGCATTCTCGTTTCGCCAAACGAGATGGACTTTTGTTTGAGATAATCGCCCACTGCCGTTGCCGCTTCCGCCATAAAAGGGCTGTGAAACGCGCCGCTTACTTTGAGCCTGACAGCTTTTCCCCCCGCTGTTTTTACTGCTGACTGCAACTCATCAGCTATGTTATCCGCACAAGCGACTACCGTCTGACCGGGTGCGTTGTAATTCACGGGAAACGCTTGCCGTTCAAAACTTGCACAAATGCTCTCAACCTCTTCCGCCGACAATTTCAGCACTGCGAACATTGCGCCCTTATGCTTTTCGGCACAGGATTGCATCGCTTTTGCCCGTTGTTCGACAAAACAATACGCCTGTTTTGTACTCATAAGCCCCGCATAAGTCGCGGCAGGTATTTCCCCGAGCGAGAACCCGGCAACTCCGTCCGCGGTAATGCCCGATTTTTCACTAAACGCAATTGCACAAGCCAAATCCGTCAAAAACAATGCCGGCTGTGTATTGGTTGTAATATCCAACTCTTCCTTAGGACCGTCAAAACAACACTTTTTTATTAATTTTGACGAATCACACATATTGTACAATTCTTTTACAGAGTCGAAATTGTCGTATAAGTCCTTGCCCATTCCGACCGACTGCGCCCCCTGTCCCGCAAACACAAATGCCCTCAAACTTTTACCCTTGCCCTTTCTGCACAAACGTGCTTTTAGTAAGTTCATTTTCCGCACCTACGCAGATTCGCTATATAAGTCAGCTACCCTTGCCCTTTCTGCACAAACGTGCTTTTAGTAAGTTCGTTTTCCGCACCTACGCAGATTCGCTATATAAGTCAGCTACCCTTGACCTTTCTGCACAAATTCTTCCGACACTTTTCCCAATACAGCTTTAGTCCCCGCAATTAAATCATCAATTATTTCTTTGGCACTCTCTTCTTTTTTTACAAGCCCCGCGATTTGACCTGCCAAAAAGCAACCGTTCTCATTATCTCCGTCAACCACTGCCAATTTAAGCGAACCCGCGCCGAGCGACTCTAATTCCTCGTTAGAAATGGCGGAGTCGTATTCCTTGGCAAACAGCCCGCGTGAAAATGCCGTTTTAATTGAACGCACGGGATGACCCAACCTTTTACCCGTTGCGATTGTGTCAATATCCTTAGCTTTGATTACTTTGTCCTTGTAATTTTGGTGAATGCCACACTCTTTTGCGACCAAAAACCGCGTACCTATTTGAACGCCTTTCGCGCCGAGCATAAATGCCGCCGCAACTCCGCGTCCGTCGGCAATCCCGCCAGCCGCAATAACAGGAATGTCTACCGCATCACAAACCTGCGGAACTAATGCCATTGTGGTTATTTCACCCACATGACCGCCCGCCTCGCCACCTTCGGCAATGACTGCCGCCGCCCCGCTGCGCTGTGCCATTTTGGCAAGCCCCACGGACGGGACAACAGGTATTACGGTAATCCCCGCTTCTGTCCACGCTTTGATGTATTTAGACGGATTCCCCGCCCCCGTAGTAACAACCTTGACATTCTCGTCAATGACAAGACGGGCAATGTCATCGGCATGAGGGCTAATCAGCATAATGTTTACACCGAACGGCTTATCGGTGAGCTTTTTTGCTTTGCGTATTTCTTCGCCAACTACAGCGGCGGGAGCGTTCCCCCCCGCAATTATGCCGAGTGCTCCCGCATTTGAGACAGCCGCCGCAAGTGTAGCATCGGAAATCCATGCCATCCCGCCTTGCAGTATGGGATAGCGAATGTTCAGTATATCACTAATAATACTGCTCATCTTGCCGCCTCAACAGTGTTTATCAAATCGCCTACCGTTTTGATGCCTTCGTTCATTTCAATTGAAACATCAAACTCTTCCTCGACATTCATAACAAGCTCCACCATTTCAAGTGAATCGAGTTCTAAATCGGCAAATTCGGTTTTCAATGTTATTTGCAGCTCGGAATCCCCCTTGTGTTCTCTTAAAATATCGGTTACTTTCTCTAACATTTTTACCCATTTCCTTTCAAAATTTATTAATTGGGATTATTCCCAAACTATAACGCAGGTTCCGGCAGTGAGCCCCGCTCCGAATGCGCATAGAAGCAGGGTGTCGCCCGGTTTAATTTGCCCCGATTTTACTGTTTCAAACAAAAGCAACGGAATGGATGCCGATGAAAGATTGCCGTAACGCTGAATATTACACGGGAATTTTTCGGGCGGTTGTTTAAGCTTTGCTCCGGTAAAGTCGATAATGCGCTTATTTGCTTGGTGCAACAAAAACAGGTCAATTTGCGCGGGACTAAGCCCCGTCCTCTCCTGCACCAATTTTAGCTCACTTTCTACAATGTTTACAACAAACTTAAAGACTTCCTGCCCTTGCATATGCAAAAATCCGCTACTCTTTTGTTCTTTTGTAAACGGGCTGTTCCCTGTACCATTCGGCATATTTAACACAGTGCTGTTAGGCATTGCCGCCGATGACAGGTTGATATATTTTACGGCATTGCCCGCAGTGACTACACAGCCTGCCGCGCCGTCGCCGAACAAGACACAGGTATTGCGGTCGCTCCAGTCCGTTTTAGCCGACATCATTTCCGCCGACACAATCAAGACATTTTTCGCTTTCCCGCTCGAAATAAACCCGGATGCAAGCTCTAATGCGTAAATAAACCCGGTGCAGGCGGCATTTACGTCAAAACAGGGGCATTTCGCGCCAATCCCCTCCGCAATGCAACACGACAATGAAGGTGTGCCGTAATCGCCCCCGAGAGTCGCGCATATTATTAAATCTATGTCATCGGGGTTTAATTTTGCATCTTCGAGTGCGCCGTTTGCGGCAGTTACGGACAAATCGGTCAGCGTTTCAGTCGTGCATACATATCTTGTTTTAATGCCCGTGCGTGTGAAAATCCATTCATCGCTTGTGTCGAGAAACTGAGCAATGTCGTCATTTGAAACGCAACGCGCGGGAATCCCTTTGCCAAAACCGATTATCTTCATTTTAAAGACCATGCCTTTCCAACATCATCGTGTCGTGAAGATTCGCCGTGTCTAACAACCTGCTCGAAGCGGAGCTCCGACCCGCTGTTTTTCTTCAAACTATCTTCCTTCAATTTATATTTTCCGTTAAATTCTATCATACTCTCTTAATATTGTCAAGGGATTGTTGTAGAAAATTTTTGTATAAAAGTTTTTTCTTCAAAATATGCAAAAACTTGTCAATGGCTTTTTCAAAAGGGGGAGCAACCTCACATCTCAAAAATATTTTTTTAAACGTACCCCCACGGGTGCTTTACGCCGCCTGAATTTCGTTATATAATCTATATATATGACGGATATATGATGGCTCACGATATGGACTTCGTGAGTACACAATCAAGGAGGAAATTAACATGGCAATGGTAATTCAAAACAACCTTAACGCGATTTCCGCTAACAACAAGTTGGCAGTAAACGTCGCGGGAACAAGGAAAAGCACAGAAAAACTGTCAAGCGGCTTCCGTATTAATCGTGCGGGCGACGACGCGGCAGGATTGGCAATCAGCGAAAAAATGCGCGCTCAACTCCGTGGTTTAGGCCAAGCAATCCGCAATGCGAACGACGGTATCTCTCTCGTTCAAACTGCTGAAGGCGCGTTGGACGAAACTCATGCAATGCTCAAAAGGCTGAAAGAACTCAGCGTTCAAGCGGGTAACGAAACTTACACTGCTGAAGAAAGAAGCTATATGCAAGGCGAAATCGATGCGATTTTGGAAGAAATCGACAGGATTTCAGTTGCTACCGATTTCAACGGAATCAAACTTCTCGACGGTTCTCTCTCCGGCTCTGGCAAAGTTACCGAGTACGGCCCTGCTTTCGGATACCTTGATACTTCTCTCGGAACAGTTTTCTCGGGTTCTGTAGTTACTTCCTCTAATGCGGGCGTTTCTATTGAGCTTGTTGCAAGTGCTTCCGGCGAATTTGCTGTATGGAATGACCTCGGCGATGAGCTTACCATTAACCTTCGCGCGGGCGTTAGCTATACTCAATCGCAAATCGATGCTTTAATCGCAGACGCTTCTGTTCGCGAAACCGGACAAACAAACATACCTGAAGTTTCTCTTAAATTGGGTTCGGGCGTTGCTATTATCGACCCGACAGGATATTCTTTCGGGCCGACAGTTGCGGGCGTTCGTGCATCTGCTACCGGAACATTAACTCCGTTCCTTCACGGTGCAGAACAAGGTTCGCTTTCTCACGCTGACAGAATTACTATTACTTCTAATAACTTCGGCGCGGATAATCGTTCTTTCGCAATCGCAACAAACACAGGCGTAACTGCGGGCAAAGAAAGAGTTGATTTCACTCCGAGTTCTAACCCGAATGTTATGAATGAAGCAATTACAATTCATTTGGCGGCGGGTCACGATTACACAGGTGATGATATTTCTAAGATTCTCGCACAAGCGGGCTTGGATTACACAGTTGAATTCTCGTCTTCGATTAACCCCGACGGCGATGTAAAATTCCGCGCAACAACTACAATCGCGGCTTCGGCAATTGCTAAACTCGGCGGGGTAGAAGGCACCACAGGCGGAACTCCCGGAACTCCCGGATTTCGAGCGGCACCGTTTATAGCCGCTAATGCGAATTTGTGGCACGATTCTTCCATTATGAACTTTTTTATTTCCGACTTCATCGCTAATGCTTTGAACGATGTTCTTGGCTCGACTCCGGGATGGACTACTTTAACCGGCGCAGATATTAGAAGTTTACCCGGATGGGTGCAAGATTCCACTTTCGGTGCTGCCTCCGGCGGGCGCGTTGCTGTCCTCGCTTTTATAAACGGTTTTGAAGGCTTAGGTGCTACAGCAGGTACAGGTGGCTCCGGTGCCGGCACACCGGCAATTCCCGGATTTGACCCGGCACCGTTTATAGCCGCTAATGGGAATCTGTGGAGTGATTCTGACTTTCAGACCAATACTGTTGCTACCGCGATTGTTAATGCTTTGAACGCCGCTCTTGGTTCAACTCCAGGATGGACTACTTTAACTCAATCTCATATCACGTCCTTACCCGGCTGGGTACAAGATGCCCCTATGAATGCTGGCGTACGTAATACTATCTTCGCTTTTATAAACAATTTTGAAGGCTTAGGTGCTGTTGCGGCAACACCCGGCGGCACGGGTGACGCACCAAGACCTCCCGGCCCTACTGCTACTGATGTGGCGGCTTTGGCAAACGCTATTAATGCTTTTGCGGGAGCTTCTTCAAGTGCTTTGCAAAATTTCAAAACCGCTGTTGGCGCGGCTACTAACGGCGCGGCTATTGATGCGGCTATTACTGATTTGAATACTGCTATCGGCGCGGCTAACGGCTCTGATGCGGGTTCGTTTAACGAAGCTTTGTTGGCGTTTAACGCTGCTGCGGGAACTAACTTTGCACCTATCGCTCTCCTTCCCGACGATGGTTCTTTAAGCCAAGCTCAAGCTCTTGAAAGAGCAGACGCTCTCCAAGTTTTGGCTGACAGCTTCTTGAACATGGCTACTGCAGGTCAAGAGGGTGCAGGCGTTGGCGCGAACCGCACTATGGGCGGCGGCAAAGGGTTGACTTTCCAAATCGGCGCGAACAACGCGGTTGAACAGAGAGTTACTCTTAACATTAACGATATGGGCGCACGCGCACTCGGAATTGCTAACTTTAATGTAAGCACTCGCGAAAAAGCGGACGAATCCAA
>WRLX01000036.1 GCA_009777415.1 Oscillospiraceae bacterium | reverse complement strand
GAAAGCTATCTGGACCGCAGGCGGGGGGGGAGGGATTTGCCGTGTCGTGTTAGCTCACATTAAAAAACCCGCAGAAGGGGCAAAGAATATAATCGTATTCGGTTCGGGGCCGATTAGGATAGGGCAGGGGATTGAGTTTGATTATTGCTCGGTGCATTGCGTTTGGGCGTTGCAGGAAATGGGGTATGAGGCGGTTATTTGCAATAATAACCCCGAAACCGTTTCGACCGACTTTGACACGGGGGACAGGCTCTATTTTGAGCCGCTTACCGTTGAAGATGTTGACAATATAATCGCTACCGAAAAGCCCGATGGTGTCGTTGTGCAATTCGGCGGGCAAACTGCCATTAAGCTGACTAAACATTTACATGACAACGGGGTGAATATACTCGGCACGTCTGCCGAAAGCATTGATGCGGCGGAGGACCGTGAAAGGTTTGACACGCTCCTTGAGGAATGCGGGATTCCCCGGCCGGCAGGTCATACGGTGTTTACTGCAGAGGAGGCGGTTGAGGCGGCAGAGCGATTGGGTTATCCCGTGCTTTTGCGACCATCGTATGTATTGGGCGGTCAAAACATGATAATTGCACACAGCGACCGTGATATTACCGAGTATATGGATATAATCACCGTCGCAAAGCTTGAAAATCCCGTGCTTATCGACAAGTACATGAGGGGGATAGAAGTTGAGGTTGATGCAATTTGTGACGACACCGACTTCTTTATTCCCGGTATTATGGAGCATATTGAGAAAGCGGGGGTTCATTCAGGGGACAGTATCTCTGTCTACCCTACTCAGAGCCTTACGGAAAAAATAAAGAAAATCATAGTGAATTACACCGAAAAACTGGCAAAAGCGTTAAAAGTAGTCGGACTTGTCAATATTCAATATGTGGTATATGACGACAAGGTTTATGTGATTGAGGTTAATCCGCGTTCATCGCGAACAGTGCCTTATATAAGCAAGGTCACGGGGATACCTATGGTAGACATTGCGACACGCGCAATGCTCGGCATTTCCTTAAAAGAACAAGGCTACATGAGCGGAGTTTTCCCTGTGAGTGCAGGCGGAGGTTATATTGCGGTAAAAGTTCCGGTGTTCAGTTTTGAAAAGCTGCACGATGTCGATACTCAGCTTGGTCCGGAAATGAAGTCTACGGGTGAGGTTTTGGGAATCGCAAAGACTTTTGAGGAAGCGTTGTTTAAAGGACTTATGGCGGCGGGAATGAAAATGCACACAAGCGGCGGAGTTTTGTTCACTGTACGTAATTCCGATAAACCGGACATTGTTAAAATTGCGGAGCGGTTTGAGAAGTTGGGGTTTAAGCTTTATGCCACAAGCGGGACTTGCTCAAAATTGAACCGTGAGTGGATTGCTACCAGTTTTGCTTATAAAATCAGCGAGGAGAAAGAGCCTAACGTACTGTCTCTTCTTGAAAGCGGCAAGATTCAATATGTTATTTCCACATCGGAAACAGGACGCAAGCCCGCACTTGACAGCGTGAAAATAAGAAGGAAGTCTGTCGAGAGGGGAATAGCTTGCTTGACATCACTTGACACTGCGTCGGCATTGCTGACTTGCCTTGAAATGAAAAAGTCGATTTCAGATGTTGAAATGGTGGACATTACTAAGATTTAAACAGAAAGGGCAAAGGGTAAAAACATGAGAATTAAGCGTAATTATCAGTTTGTTCAATTTTTATTGGATTTTTTCGCGCTGTTTGAGATTTATATAATAGCGGTGTGCATTATTGACATATTTGCTGCCGTTAAGTTTAACAGCGGTCTTATAAGAGCCGAGGGCGGGGAAGTAATTCAAATGTACCCCAACCCGGTTATTATATGGGGGATATTGGCTGTAATCGTGTTTTTGGTTGCGTTTATTTTGCCGTTTTTGTATTGTAAGAGGACAAAGCTGAACCAAAAGCAGTATGATATGTGGGTTTATGCCGTTTACTTGATAAGGATTCTTGCGCTTTTGATTGTTTTTTATATGCTTGAGATTCACGCAAGCTTTATTAAGTACAACCCGAGAAGCATTTTTGACTTAGGAATATTGACAAGTGCTGTTTTGATTGCAATTATTGTGCGGTTCACACAGATTAGAATTAAAACCGCCGAGACTAAAAAAGAAAAACGAAATTTGGAAGAAGGGTAAAGAATTTTTATGGTGCATTTAGTGCAGAAAGGACAAGGGTAAAAATGTATAAGTGCGGAGCTTATCCTGTAATAGAAAAAACGGCTATTTCGGCGGGAATTTATTCTTATGAGATATTGTGTCCCGAGGTTGCGGAGCTTGCAAAACCGGGGCAATTCGTGCATATAAAGATTGACGGATTTACGTTGCGTCGCCCTATATCAATATGCGAAATTGACCACAAGAACGGCTCGCTCAGAATAGTGTTTGAAATAAGAGGGCAGGGGACTGCCAAGCTAACCGACATTAATGTGGGCGATAACATTGACATGATTGCGCCGCTCGGCAACGGATTCAACTTGCCGCCTGATATTCACCCGAACAGGCGGGTCGTGCTTGTCGGTGGGGGAATCGGAGTTCCGCCGCTGTTATCGGTTGCAAAGGTTATGAAGGAGAACGCAACGGCAATATTAGGGTTCAGAAGCTATGATAAAATCATTCTTGCCGGGGACTTTAAGCAGGCGGATGCCCATGTTATTCCCTGTACCGATGACGGGAGCGTAGGTTTTCACGGGGCTGTTACCATTCCTTTGGCGCAGGAGCTTGCTAAGGGAGATGTTGATAAAGTCTATGCTTGCGGCCCCGAGCCTATGTTAAAAGCGGTAATTGCAGAGTGTGAAAAGTCGCTCATTGATTGTGAGGTTTCGTTAGAGGAGCGGATGGGTTGCGGAGTAGGTGCTTGTGTAGTTTGCGCTTGCGAGGTAAAACAAAAATCCCCGTCCGATGATTCGGCAGTCGTCCACACAATGGCGCGGGTTTGCAAGGACGGGCCGGTGTTTGACGGAAAGGTGGTAGTAGTTTGAAAATAAATCAAGAAAGGAACGTGTGGTAAACACATATGGTGTGCGTTATGAGTAAACGTAATTTGTCGGTTAAGGTTGCGGGAGTAAAATTCCCCAATCCTGTTATTGCGGCATCGGGAACATATGGTTTCGGAGAAGACTATAATGAACTGTACCCCATAAATATTCTCGGCGGCATTTCCTGCAAAGGTTTAACGCTTGAACCGCGAAACGGCAATACCCCGCCGAGGATTGCCGAAACACCGAGCGGTATGCTTAATTCGGTAGGTCTGCAAAATCCGGGGGTTGATGCGTTTATTGAAAAACATCTGCCATTTATGAAAAAGCACGGGAATGTCGTTATCGCCAATTTTGCGGGAGGGACAATTGAGGATTATGTCAAGACTGCCGAAAAGCTCAGCAACACTAATGTGGATATGCTTGAGCTGAATATATCCTGCCCCAATGTGAAAGAAGGGGGGGCGGCATGGGGAGGTAGTCCCGAAGCTGCCGTAAAAGTTACCAAGGCAGTGAGAGCAGTCACAAAAAAGCCGCTTATGGTAAAGCTTACTCCCAATGTTTCCGATATAGCCGAAATTGCAAAAGCGGTTGAAGCGGAAGGGGCGGATTGCATCTCGCTTATTAATACTATTCTCGGTATGAGGATTGATGTCAAAACTCGCCGCCCGATTTTACGCAATAATGTGGGCGGATTGTCGGGGGCGGCTGTGTTCCCGGTTGCGGTAAGAATGGTGTGGCAGGCGGCAAACGCAGTCAAAATTGATGTGGTGGGCATGGGCGGAATTATGACTGCCGAAGATGCTGTTGAAATGATGCTTGCGGGAGCTAAGGCAGTGCAAATAGGGACTGTGATAATAAGCGACCCTTATGCCCCGCTGAAAATTATCGGCGGAATTAAACATTATATGAATGTAAACGGCATTAAAAGTCTTGATGAGATTATCGGGAAATGTGAAATTTATTAAAAGCATATTTATGAAGGAAAGGGTAAAAACATGAGAAAATTTTTTGTATTGGCAGTGGCAATAGCTATGTTTGCCGTTGGTTGCGGCAACAAGCAGGATGATGCAAATGAGCCGCCGGAAATTGACGGTTCGGAGACGGTTGAGGAGGGAGTCATTGACTTCAGAGAGCTTGAAATAAGCGATGGGCAACTTGCGGAAATGGTTGAAAGCGGTGAAATACCCGTTGATACTACAGTTTTGATGTTGTCGGAGAACCAAATCAGGGACTTGACACCGTTGAGCGAATTAAACAATCTGGAAAGGCTTTTGTTGACGGGAAATCAAATTAATGATTTATCGCCGCTCAACGGATTGACTAATTTGGTCGAGCTTGAGTTGGTGTATAATGAAATCACCGATATTTCGCCGCTTAGGGAATTGACGAATTTGCGCTATTTGTACTTGTGGGATAACCAAATCAGCGATATTTCTCCGCTTAGTGAATTGACTAATTTGGAGCGTTTGGGCTTAGTCAACAATCAAATCAGCGATATATCGCCGTTAAGCGGATTAACGGGGTTAAAGTCGTTGGCGTTGGGGTTTAATCCGATTAGCGATATATCACCGCTTGCGGGGTTGAGCGGTTTGCAGAGCTTGCGCTTGTTCGGCAATGAAATAAGTGATATATCACCGCTCGGCGAATTGACAAACTTAGTGGTTCTTGCGTTAAATGAGAACTTAGTAAGCGATTTATCGCCCTTGTTTTCGCTGACTAATTTGGAGGAAATCGGTTTGGAGGAAAACCCGCTCAATGATGAACAAGTAAACGAGCTTAGGGAGGCTTTGCCCGATTGTGTGATAGTTTGGTAAGGAGGAGTTTAGTTTTGGCAAAAGTAGTAAAGTTTGGGGGTTCATCCCTCGCAGATGCGGCACAATTTCGCAAAGTCGCCGCTATAATCAAAGGTGACGCAAGCCGCAGGTATGTAATTCCGTCGGCACCCGGCAAACGCAACAACGACGACACTAAGGTCACGGATATGCTTTACAACTGTTACAGGGCGGTCTGTGAGGGTCGTAATCCCAAAGATGAGTTTATGCCGATTGCCGCCCGGTTTAACGGAATAATCGCCGATTTGGGGTTGGAATTATCGCTTGAAAACGAATACAAAAAGATTATTGCCGATTTTCGCAAGCGGGTAGGCGATGATTACGCGGCGAGCCGCGGGGAATACCTTAACGGTATTATTCTCGCCGCTTACTTAGGGTTTGACTTTGTTGATGCGGCAAAGGTTGTGCGATTTAATGCGAAAGGTGAATTTGATGCCGATTTTACCAATGCATCAATTGCAGGGGTTTTGGGCAACAAGGACAATATAAAAAAAGAGTATGCAGTCATACCGGGATTCTACGGCGCGACACCCGACGGGAAAATCAAAACGTTTTCGCGCGGGGGGAGCGATTTTACTGGTTCGATAGTTGCAAAAGCTGTCAAAGCGGAATTGTACGAGAACTGGACCGATGTTTCCGGCTTTTTGGTTGCTGACCCGAGGATAGTTGAGAATCCCGAGGTGATTAAGGTAATAACTTACCGCGAGTTGCGCGAGCTTTCGTATATGGGTGCGACGGTTTTGCATGAGGACTCTATTTTCCCGGTGAGAACCGCGGGAATCCCGATTAATATCCGTAACACCAATGAACCGTCCGCCGCAGGGACTATGATAGTGCGTACTCCGCCGAAAGACGATGTTTCCCCCGTTGTAACGGGAATCGCCGGAAAAAAAGACTTCAGCGTTATTCATATTGAAAAAGACGGCATGAACAACGAAATTGGGTTTATATGGCGGATATTGGGGCTTTTTGAAACACTCCAAATCAATTTTGAACACTTGCCTACGGGAGTTGATACGCTCAACATAGTTTTGGCTACATCGGAGCTTAATAAACACCCCGATATTACCGACCTTATACGCGAAGCCGCCCGCCCGAATCACATCGTAGTAGAGCAGGGGGGACTCGCCATGATTGCAATAGTAGGCAGGGGCATGGTTCAAACTCGAGGGACTGCCGCCCGAATATTTGCGGCACTCGCCCATGCCGACATTAACGTGAGGATAATTGACCAAGGCTCATGTGAGTTTAATGTGATTGTCGGGATTAATGAAGACGACTTTGAGAAAGCTGTTCGAGCTATTTATAACTGCTTTGCGTTGAGTTGAAATTATTAGAACCTGTCTTCATAAGCAAACGCACTGCTAAATCAGCGAATTTTTCGCCATACCGCGTTAATTTTTCATCAAATATCAACGGATATTATCGTCAAAATTGCCTTGCCTGACGAAAAATATCGCTCGCTTTATCAGCACGTTGCTTATGAAGACAGGTTCTTAGAACTCCTCGGAAAGTCTATTTATCTCAAACCTCAACCAGCCAAACCTCATCAACCCCCGACAAATCCAAACCGCGTTTCCCGCCGCCAATCACAACCGCACTCCGCGAGCGAACCACTACAACAGGCAATGCCCACTCATTCGTCCCATCAGTCAAGTAATACCCTTTAGTCGAGAAAAACCCGTTAGTGTTGTTGCGGATTTGGACTTTGCCATTGACAATATCAACCTCAATCGCGGGCAATTCGGGGAACACTTCAAAACCGCAAACCTTGCAATAAACTGCCTTTGTCAAGTCGGTCTGCTCGTCATGGACGTGTACACCGTAATCGCACGGGTCTCCCAACTCCACAAACGCACTCGCAAAGTCGGTCTGATTAACACCATTCGCTTCCTCAACAAAAACCTGTATTGTATCGGTATCTGTGTCAAAATCGCCCGGCAAAGTCAACTCAACACCGCTCCCGTTTTCGCTTGTACTCTCAACCAATTTCCCGTAATACGCAACCTCGCCGTCACGCATTACAACCGCCGACAAGAGCTTATTCGGTGTCGCGCCGTTGTAGTCGAATGTAATCACATTTCCGACACGATTAGTCGGCGTAACGCTCGCCAATTCAAGCGAATCGTGCAACATTGTAAATTTTATATTATTGCTCTTTATTAATTCTACAAAGCCGTTGTCCACGATTGCCGCAGACTTACCATCTGTTGCTGAGTTATCAGAAGTGAACAGCACAGACTGCAAATTTAATTGCAAAGCGGGACGGACACCGCCACCTCCGGTGTTGCGGACAACGCTACCGCTTGCACTGACACCTCCGTCACTGGTAACGGTCACGGCATACCAGTCAACGCTTCCCGGAGACCGAAGCCACCACCAACTTGGAAACCCACGCAATGAGTTGGTTACCATTAGGGCTTCGCCTGAACTCAATGCCCATAATCTTGCATTTACAATGTCCGGACCGGCTACCCTGACCAAATCCGAACTGATGCCGCCGCCCCAGAAATGACACGGAACTATAAGAGCTTCCTCTTTTGGCGAAGACGTTTTTAACTCGTTCGCAATTGTTTCCATTTGCTGTTGTAATGTACTTCCGAGGTATTCACGAGGTTCGTTCCAATTCATTCCGCTCGGATTGTCGGCATACCACCAATTATCGGTGTGTCGCGTTGAGTTATCGAATTCGCTACTTGAACCCGTGCGAAACGCGCTTGTGTCATAGGCGTTCCCCGGCACGTTTGCGAGCAGTAGAGTTAGTGTGTCACTTGGCGTGTTATCGCCTACACTGTCATGCCCGATTACCGCCCATTGCTTGCCGCCGAAGCCTACTATTGTTGCGTTGTCGGTGTTGACTGTAAAATCGTGTTGGGTTGCTGTTGTTGTCGGGATTGTTATGAACCCGATTATTAGTGCGATTGTGAGTATAATTGCTGTGGGTGTTTTGTACTTTTTCATTGTGAACTCTCCTTTGTTATTTTTTTTATTGTAGCAGTGCGTTAGTTTCCGATAAACTCCAATATCTCACTAAGCCGCCTGAAATTAAACAAGCTGTTAATCGAGGTAAGCCTGAACCAGTCGTCATACCCCTCCTCAATCGGCTCAACAGCGACAATGTACCGACCGCCCTCTTTAACCGTATCGGCGGCGAAAGTCAGCAAAAATTCATGCCCATCGGCAACATCGCCCTTCAAGACTTGGACTGCCGAAACATGATAAATATCGGTAGACATCCAATCAGTCCGTGGCGAAACGAGCAACTCGCCTACCTCAACAACAAATACATAAGGAGAATCGCTGATAAGAACACGCGTTGTGTCGGACTGTACGAACTCCCGCCCGGGTGTGTTGTCCTCAGTCAATTCCTCGATAAACGCAATAATATCGTCCTCGGAAAGCTCATCGGTAAATTCCAACTCATCCGAGTGAAGTGACAATTCCTCGCTGTACATCATGCTTTCGCCCGGATTATCCATGTCAATGACAATATTGCAGATAAACGTAAACCCGTCTTCATGAGTATGGGACAGTGGGTTTTCGATTTTGCGAAGTGCCAACATATACTCGGTATCGGCATCAAACGATAAATCGCCCGGTTTGTATAATACAGCCCTGTCAATTCCATCGACTGAGGCGTTTATATTTTCGGGATTCTCCGCATAGACAAAGATTCTGTCTGCGGCATTCCCCAAAATTCGCTCAACCACAATAAATTCATACTCAATTAAGCTTTGTCTTTCCCCGAAAGGCTCATGTCCGACATACCGCACAATCACCACATCGGTCGCGAACTCCGACACAGCCTCCTCAAAAGTAAGGTAATCGTAGCTCGCATCTTTTTGCTCATATTCATTTTGTTCCCCGTCCCGCAAACCGGGTTTGTACTCAGTCTGCACAAACTTTTCAACCTGCGGCAACGGCGAATCGGAACACCCTCCCAAAACCAAAACAGCCGCAACTGCAATAATTAACAGTTTCTTCAAGTTACACACCATGTGTGGTTTACCGCACGCACCAAAGCTACCAAGAGCAAGCTTTGCTTGCTTGACGTAGCCGAGCAGTGAAAATCGCAGTTCACCACGTTCCTTTCTTGATTTATTTTCAAACTAATCACCTTTTACTATAGTCGTTTAACTTAAGAAGTGCTTGAAGATTTGCGTGAAGATTTTTCGTCAGACAAGTCGAACTTTGTGCGAATATCCGCTGATATTTAAACAAAATTCAACGCAGTATGGCGGAAAATTTTCCGCAAAGATTTAGTGATTCTTAAGTTAATCGACTATAATACCTTTCAATTTCTATAATAGTCGTAAATCTGCCGTAAATGCCTTTTTTCGTTATCGCGCAATGTTTCGGAACGCTCAAGGCTTGATTGCCACCACATTATATCCCTATCGTTCTCGGAGACTCTGCGCGGGTGTCCGAAATACCCCATTGCGTGACCAAGCTCATGAGTTGCAGTACCTTGCACATATTTTGAGGAATCCTGCGTCCATGCGGAATCCGCCCACCTGTCTAAAACGAATACACCTCTTAATCCTGCCGTGCTTGAGCCGTTGACACTGCTTATCGGATGGGCATACCTCGTTGTGCCGCTTGCATTAAACGAACCCACTGAACCCATAAAAGACCACACACATAAACCTGCAGTTCCGCTTGACCACGGCTGACCCATATACTCGCCGAGTGCCGCCGACCGTCCGGCAACTGCCCGTATATCCGCGCTTTCTTTCGCTGTGGAATTGTTTATGTTTATCCCCAATGCTTCGCTCCACTGGTTTCGTGCCAAGTTCATTCTTGAAGTGAAGTCAAGTCCGGACGAAACAGTCCCGACAGTCGATGTGTGAATGGTAATAGCACTTCTGTTCCAAAAACCCACCCGCGTTTCGGTATAATCGGTGGTGGAACTGCTGCTCGTATCAAAAGCGTGCCAAAAATTAGGCAATGAAGGCGGAAGCGCACCGCAAACACAGCAAGACCTGCAATCATTGCATGACGAACACCAACCTACTCCCGCACTTGCGCGGCAATCCTTCCCCCAATCACACACAGAACAATGCGGTGCGTCGTAGTATCTGTCACAATCGGCACAATACTTACAACCGGGGCAAACTATACGTAAAATGTAGCAATTTGCACAATTTTGGTAATTAGGATTAATAGGTGGTGCTGTTGTTGTAACCGCTGTTGTTGTCAACGGCGGAGTAGTCGTCGTAGCAGGTGTAGTAGTTGTTGTTGTAGCCGCTGTTGTTGTAGCCGTGCCGCAAACGCAGCAAGTATTGCAATCATTGCATACTGAACACCAACCTACTCCCACACTTGAGCGGCAATCCCGTCCCCAATTACACACAGAGCAGTGGGGTATGTTGTAGTAATAGTTGTCACAGTCGGCACAATACGTACAGCCGGGGCAAACAATGCGGAGATTGTAACATCTGCGGCAATTTTCGTAACTCGGATTAATGGGTGCTGTTGTTGTAACTGCTGTAGTTGTGGCAGCAGGTGTAGCCGTTGTCACAGGAGGTGTAGTTGTGGTAGCGGGTGTAGTTGTAGTAGTACTCACGCCGCAAGCACAACATAATTCACAATAATTGCACACCGGACAATGTGATACGCCGTAATTAACATCACAGTCGGCACAATATTTACAATCGGGGCAAACTACACGGAAAATGCCGCAATCTTTGCAATTTGCGCGAAACGGAGGATTAACAGGCGTAGTTGTTGTAGCAAGTGTAGTAGTCACAAGCGGCGTAGTTGTGTCAACGGGCGTTGTCGTAGCCGTGCCGCAAGCGCAACAAGTATTGCAATCGTTACATAGCGAACACCAAGCCAAAGCACCCCCGCGGCAATCCCGACCCCAATTACAGCCCGAACAATGCGGTATACCGTAATCGGCATCACAGTCGGAGCAAAATTTACAACCGGGGCAAACAATGCCGAAAACATTGCAATCTGCGCAATTTTCGTAATTCGGATTGAATGTGTTTGTTGTAGCCGCTGTAGTTGTCGTTACAGGCAGTGTTGTTGTTGCAATCGGCGGAGTTGTTGTTGTAGCAATTGGCGACGGAGTAGTAGTAATCGGCGTTGTCGTTGTAACAGGCGCAGTGGTAGTAACTACAACAGGCGGCTCGGGGGATTTCACACCGACTAAACTCGGCATATTCACCAAATACTTTAAAATCTCAAGCGCGTCAAAAATTGTCGGAGAACCCGCAGTCTTAGAGTTATCGGTAATAAGACTGGCATTCCATGCGCGAGAACCGCGTCCTGTCCTGAGTGCGGAATCCATTCCTACAATATGTTTAAGGATTTCAAGCACGTCAAAAATCGTGGAGTTGGCATTATTATCAAGAATACGCCCCGTAGTAAACGGGTCGGGATAATTGCACCCGGTACAAAGGCTTTTAGTATTTGTCACGCCGCAAGCACAGCCCCACGCAACAGGAATATGTTGCGCGCAATGCTCATCAACCGAACATTGCCTCGACAAATTCTGAATGTTACATCGGGTGCAACGACTGCAATTTGACGTGCTTCGATTATGCCCCAATGCGCTACCCGCAGTACGCGTTTCCGCGGCGACACCGCAATTACGCTGACAAGTCCTTCTTTCGGTAGCTGCTTTTATGCAGTCGGCGGGCGACACCTGACTCCATGTAGACCAGTTGTGTCCGCTCGCACAAGGATTTGCCACAACAGTAACCGCTTTTATCATGTAATTTTCTTCCGCCGGAACAAAACGATTACTATTCGGGTTTAAATCAAAGGATGAATCGTTGCTCACGCGCGCACTGTCATAAGCCATGTATGTTGCATTGACATTGCCGGCGGTTAATCTGACCACAACTGCAAACCGCGAACCAACTCCCCCGAGATTGACGGGATTGTTCAGATTAATAGTATAAAATCCCGGATGGGTAAGCGTTCTTGAGCCTTTGGAGTTAAAATTAGAACCGCCGTAGGAATTAAAGTTTTGAAAGTTGGTTATTACATCGACCGAAACAGTCACCCCGTAGTTCGGCACTGCTACAACTACCGATTCAAGCCGCTCATTGTTTTTCTCCGTCCGAAACACACGACTGTAATAATTGGTAGTCACGCTCCACCCCGCGGAGTTGCTCCACATTAAATAATCGTATTCATGCACGGTAGAGGTAGTGGGATTAAAATCCTTAACTCCGTCAACAGCCCAAACATTCAACGGGAAAGCGGTATCCTCGTATGAAATCCAAAAAAATCCCGAATCACCCCAATTTGTCCCCCAACTGTTTTTTACAAGCCACGCGCCGTTGCTCGAGGGCTGAGTGTTAAATTTGCTTCGCGAAAAGTTATCGTCCCACCCGACAATTACAACCGCATGGTTCAAAGCGACAGCACCCCTATAATAATAGGCATGATTGTTAGTGTTATAGTAAGGGCTTGAAGTCCCCGAAACGGGAGTCCCCGGTCCTTCCCATTGCATTGCGGCACCGACCGCGCCGTAACGAATTACGGCTTCTTTAATCTGGCTGCGGGTTATATCGCTCTTTCTGTCCCCGCTGAGATAAATAATGTTCTGTACGGCAAAGCTGCGCGGCTTGCTCTGAGTAATCGACAAAGCACGCGACCCGATAGTGTTCCCCGGTGATGCATAACGCCCGTAAGGGTCTTGCGATTCATTGACAGTGCCGTTCAAAACTCCCCGCATGAGGTATGTCGAGGCATGATAATGGTTTCCCCCATCATCGGGCGATGTACGCAAGCTTGCATACCGAGAACCCACATGGCTTGAAGCAAGGGCATACGCCATATGAAGCTCGGAAAAGTTCTGCCTCCCCCGATTGTTTCTGAGCATATTGGACTCAATAACCGATGTAGCCGCAAAAGCCCAGCATAGCCCATTAGATCCTTGGTCTTCAACAAGCGATACTCGGTTATCTGTCCGCCCGTCATATCGCGCAGACGTTGCCGATGAAGATTCAAACAAAGGCGCAGGCGGAAAACTAATCTGAAAGTCCTCCGAAATAAATCCGGGGACAAACTCTTGTCCGCCTACACCTCCAATTCCACCGTCTCCGTCAATTGCCGCAGCCGTTGCGGGAACAGAACCCAACAACACTGCGAACGCAAGAAATAATAACAATACCCGTTTCATTCTTTTACCCATGCCCTTTCTGCACAAATGTGCCATAAAAATTCGTTTTCCCATTTACGTGGATTAGTTTTCAAACTTCTTCCCTCCTACTAAAATGACTTTACTGTTGAATCCCGTTGTCCATTCCCGACAAATGTTTCAAAATCTCAAGCGCATCATAAATATCGGGTTTTCCGACACGCTGTGAATAAGCAGTAATAAGCGCGGCATTACCCGCATTTTCACAATCGGCCATGCTGTCCAACCCAACAATGTATTTAAGAATCTCAAGCGCGTCAAATATTGTGGGTGAGCCGACAGTCCCGCGAATTCGACCCGATGCAAGAACCGCAGTCCCTCCCCTTTTACAATACCCGCAAGCCCCGCAACAATTGCAACAATCGGCGTGTGTGCGGCAACGGGTGGCACACGGAGAAGTCCTCCCGCACCCCGGAACAGGGCAACAGGTGCAAACCCGCTTCTTGCAATCGGGGCAACAATTGCAACCGGACTGACAAGCTCGCCGACCGCAAACAATGCAAGCCGCACAAAGCGTAGTCCTCTCACAATCAGATACGGGACAGCAAGTGCAAAGCGATTTATTGCAATTAAGGCAAACTCCGCTTACAAAAGTAACCGCTTTTATACAATAATTCTCGTTCACCCGCTCAAACCGCCTCGCATTGACACCGGGATTATAGCTGTAAGCTGTACCCGCAGGTGCAACAGCAGTGTCATAAGCAATTCGCGCGCTGTTGTTACTGCCGTTGGAAGAATTCACCTTGACCACAACTGCAAACCGAGTCCCAGCGTTTAAAATATTAACAGGTGTGTTTAAATCTATGGTGTAATACCCCGGATACGTGACAGATTTAGTGCCTTTGGAGCTGAAATTTGCAATATCATACCCGTTGAAACTCCGAAACCCCGTTATCACATCAACGGCTACAGTAACTCCGGATGTAGGGATTTTTACCATAACTTTATCAAGCCGCTCGTTATTTTTGCCCGTTTCAAACACACGCGCATAATAATTGGTAGCATGACTCCACCCGTTCCAGTTGCGTCCAATCAAATAGTCGTACTCATAAACGGAATCGGTGTTCCGATTAAAAGCCTTCACCCCGTCAACAATCCATACATCTAACGGGAAATTCGTGTCTTCATAAGAAATCCAAAAAAATCCCGAATCGCCCCATCCGTTTCCCCAACTGTTTTTGGCAAGCCACGCGCCGTTATTGGCAGGACGAGTATTAAAATTGCCCTTGGGGTAATTATCATCCCAACCGACAATAACAACCTCGTGGTTAGTCTGCATAACTATTCTGCCGCCTGAGAGACGAGTCCGCCCTCCGTTATAATAGTAAGCGTGGTTATTTTTGTTATAAAAAGAACTCCCCGCCCCGGCAACCGGGCTACTTCCGTCCCAGTATATGGAAGAGCCGACCGCACCGTATCGAATTACAGCGTCCTTAATCTGAGCCGCAGTCACATCAGTCTTTAATGCGCCGCCGAGAAAAGCAATGTTTTGAACAGCAAATCCACGCGGTTTGCCGACGGTAATCGACATTGCACGGGATTGTATAGGCGTACTCCAATACTCGCCGTAAGGGTCTTGTTGCTCGTCAACCGTTCCGCCCAAAAAGCCGCGCATAAGATAAGTTGACGAAAACGTATTATTTCCGCCGTCGGAATAGCCTCTGCGAGTTATCGCATACTGTGTCCCCACATGATTTACAGCGAGGGAATAACCCATATGTAACTCGGAAAAGTTGTGTCTTCCCTGATTATTTTTCAGCATATTGGCTTCAACGAGCGAAGTGGCTGTAAAAGCCCAGCATAATCCGTTCGGCCCTTGATTTTCAACAAGCGAAACAAGCTCATTTTCCCGCCCGTCATACCGCGCGGGGAATGTCTGAAACACCTGTGAAAACGCCGCATCGGGATACTCAAACCTGACATCATTGGGAATATGCCCATAAGAACCCGCCGAAGGCTCGTACAAAACGTCATCGACACGTGCCGCCGCGCCAACCATGCTGACAATGCCCAAAACCATTACAGCTATAAGAAACAATGTCAATATACGCTTTTTCATACCGCATCCCCCTATCCCGGCAGTTTCACCTAACCCGACAGCCGCCGCTATTCCTTATTCGAACCGCACCTCGGGTTGGCTTTAACAATCTCGATTGCTTTCATAACAGCAAAATCCAAATCAACGGAATTTTGTCTCAGCATAATTTGGTCAACCCGAGAAAACAGCTCACCCTTAGAAGTATTAACATATTTGGACGGCAATTTATTAAGAGCGATACACTTAATATCGTTTAAGCAAGTTTCGCAGTTGCAACCGTCATGCCCCGACATATAAGTAGCTATCTTGCTATCAACTATCTTTTCCATTATATTGATAATTGCCATATTTTTACCCGTTCCCTTTCTGTACACTGCTTTATTGCACACTATTTTATAGTTTACATTATTTCAGAGAATTTGTCAATATGGCAATTTACACAATAAATACCCTCAACAATCGTCAACTTTACAAAATCACAGCAATTTATTCCGTCAGCTTGCGCATATCTCACAAAAATCAATTCAAAAATTTGTGCAATATGACTATGCTCTCTTCTCGACCCAAATGAAGAACCCCTGCCCCAAGGGTTGTTTTTTTATGAAGTTTTTTTGGATGGATGGGTTAGATGCATTGACAACACAGATGATAATACAGAAAAAATTTCCAATTTGTTATGATACAATAGAGGGGTAACACAAAAGAAACGATAGTCCAACTCGATATGATATAATGTTAATTATCAGAAAA